>NZ_JAMYLI010000022.1:0-111033 GCF_040317955.1 Mesorhizobium sp. M1342
AATAGCTATCGACAACCGAGCGCTTGAAACTCTCGCTGTATTTGGACATGCAAAACCCCCGAAGGTTGTGTCCAACTTTCGGGGGTCAGTTCAGAACCCGGCCTTTTTCATTTGTTTGCTTATTCCGCCGGTGCCTCGGCAACCTCGCGCGAGCGGCCGAGCGTGACCTTGGCCAGCGTGAAGGAAATCACCGCACACAGCGTGATGCCGGCCACCATCGGCAGCGGCGTACCGTCGAAGAACACGCCTGCGACACCCATGGCGAGCGCACCGATGGCGAAATGCAGCGTGCCCATCAGCGCTGAAGCGGTGCCGGCAATCTCGCCATGTTCTTCCATGGCCAGCACCGAGGTGGTCGGAATGACCAGGCCGAGGAAGCCGTAGCCGACGAACAGCAGCGCCGCCATCACGTCGAGCCGGTCGATGCCTGTCGCCATTACCGCGAACAGCACCACCATCGTCGTCGCATAGCCGGTCACCGCGACGCGCACCACGCGCCTCAGGCCGAAGCGCTCGGCCAGCAGCCCCGTCATCTGCGACATGCCGATGAAGGCCACCGCGTTGATCGAGAAGAACACGCTGTAGACCGAAGGCGACAGCCCGTAATGGTCGATCAGGATGAACGACGAACTCGACAGATAGACGAAGAAGCTGGCAATGCCGAAGCCGGCGATCGCCGTCAGACCGAGGAAGTTGCGATCACCCATCAGGAAGCGGTAGGCCGACAGCGCGGTGCCGAAGGAGGACCCGGCGCGATCTTCCACCGGCCGCGTCTCCTTGAGCGAAGTCGCCAGAAGGATGGTGGCCAGCAGAGCCGCGCCCGTCACCGTCCAGAACACGGCGCGCCAGCCGAAATTCTCGATGATCACGCTGCCGGTCAGCGGCGCCAGGATCGGCGACACCGAGAACACCAGCATCAGCAAGGACATCAGCTTGGCGGCCTCATTACCGGTGTGCAGGTCGCGCACGATGGCGCGCGGAACGGCCATGCCGGCGCTGGCGCCAAGCCCTTGCAGGAAACGGAAAGCGATCAGCCATTCGATGGTCGGCGCCATTGCCGAACCGATGCCGCCAACCATGAACAGCGCAAGACCGCCATAAAGCGGCAGCTTGCGGCCGACCATGTCGGAAATCGGCCCGACGACGATCTGGCCAAACCCCATCGACAGGAAGAAGATCAACAGGCTCATCTGCACCGCAGCGGTGCTGGCATGCAGATCCGCGCCGATCGACGGCAGCGCGGGCAGATACATGTCGATGGCGAACGGGCCGATGGCGGACAACAAGCCGAGCACGACCGCGATGCGGAGGAATTTGGGACTCATGATAAAGGCTTCTTTCAAATCTGGTTGCCGCCGCCACGCGACGTCTAACCTAGGACGTTCCATCCCGTGAGATTCCGACACCTCAAGAGCGAATTCCATTCGTCTCTCTCACGCGAAATCTCTTTATCTTGTGTCCACAAATTTAGACACTCTTGTCTAAATCGTCAATCACCTTTATATAGTTTTTTATGAAGCTGCACGTTTCTCCTGACATTTTCCCGCCACGCGGCCATGAGGCCAAGCGCCTGTCGATCGTCGACTCCGCAGCCACCGTGTTTTGCCGCGAAGGTTTCGCCGGCGCCAACATCGATCTGATCGCGGCTGAAGCCGGCGTTTCGCGCCAGACGATCTACAACCATCATGGCGACAAGGAGAAGCTGTTCGTCGCCGTGGTCCGTGACCTCACCGAACGCTGCAATGCCGGCATCTTCGCCACCATTGCCACCTTCCCCGACCAGCCGGGGGATCTCGAAGCCGATCTGATCGGCTTTGCCGTGCGCCTGAACCAGAACTGCATCTGCAACCGCGACGGAAAATTCCTGCGCAAGCTGATCCAGACCGAAGGCGAGCGCTATCCCGAACTGTTTGCTGAATGGCGCGAACAGGGACCGGGCAGGACATGGCCGGCAATCGCCGCCCGCTTCGCCCGCCTCGCCTATGGCGGCTACCTCACGATCGAGGACCCGGACGTGGCGGCGCGCCAGTTCCTTGGCCTCGTCAATGCCGAACTGCAGACCACCTTCATGCTTGGCGGCTCGCCGCGCGAGGACGAGGTGCTGCAATCCGCGACCAATGGCGTGCGCACCTTCCTGCGCGCCTTCGGCAAGCGCCGGTCCGCGGCATCGTCCGAAAAGCAAAGCGCGCTCGCCAGCGCCTGAGCGATCAAATCGCTGGCAATAGTCTTCGCTTCCGCGCGAGGGTGATCTATATGCGGTTTACGCCGCCCTCAAGCTTGATTACAGCTATGCGGACGATTCAACGGAACCCGACCGCCACATGGCCGACGACCACATCCGCTACGACATTCTGGCCCAGGAGGCGTTGCGCGGCGTCATGCGCAAGGTCCTGGCCGAGGTCGCGCGCACCGGCCTCCCCGGCAACCACCACTTCTTCATCACCTTCCTGACCGGCGCGCCGGGCGTACGCGTGTCTTCGCGGCTGCGCGAGCGCTATCCCGAGCAGATGACCATCGTCATTCAGTTCCAGTATTGGGACCTGAAGGTGACCGATACCGGCTTCGAGGTTGGCCTGTCCTTCTCCGATGTGCCGGAAAAGCTCGAAATCCCGTTTTCGGCCGTACGCGGCTTCTATGATCCGTCGGTCAATTTCGAACTCGAATTCGACGTCAAGACGGATGGCGCGGCAGCCGAGGAACCAGCCGCTCCAGCCTCGCCTGAGCCGTTGACCATCGTCTCCGAGAAAAAGCCGAAGGCGGAGAAGAAGGCAGCTGCCGCCGAGGCGGAGAAGAAGCCCGCAGCGGCGGACGCCAGCACCAAGGGCGCCGAAGTGGTCTCGCTCGACGCCTTCCGCAAGAAATAGGCCTGCGGTTCACGCCATGGCTGACATCGTCAATCTCCGCCAGGCTCGCAAGCAGAAGGCGCGGGACGAGAAAGTGCGCGTCGCCGAACAGAACCGGGCACTGTACGGTCGCTCCAAGGCAGAGAAGCAACGCGACCGCATAGTCGCCGACAAGGCCGAAAATTTCGTCGCTGGGCACCGCCGCGAGCCATCCGGCGCCGAAGACGACCAGTGAGCTGTCACCAGTGAGCGCGGTCGAAAAGCGCTCGGTGACCATTCGTGGTCACCGCACCAGCTACTCGCTTGAAAAGCCCTTCTATGAGGACCTCGTCGCGATCGCGGCGACCAGGGAGCTGACGCTCGCTGCGCTTGTCGCCGAAGTCGACGAGACGCGGCCCCGCGACACCAACCTGTCCTCGGCGCTGAGGCTCTATGTGCTGGAGTGGGCGAAGCACGCAGAGAGAATCTAAAGGCTTTCGACGGCGTCGTTCTTTTTCGTGTGTCTGGTGCCGAAGCCAAGCAAGGTCGAACGCTCGCGCTCCTCGGCTTGTTTCCTGGACCGCACGCGCATCAAATCCTTCCAGCCGACATAGCCGACCAGCAACGAGCCTTCGCGAGTGACGACGGGCAGATGAGAGACGTTGGCCAGCAGCAGTTTGTCGGAGAGGCCTTCGAGATATTCGTCCGGATAGGCCAGCGTCACCTTGCTGCCGGCCAGCAGTTCGCCAAGCGTGGTGGTGCGGTGCGTGCCGGCGCGTCTCCAGCGCAATATCGCCGGCGGATCGATGAGGCCCAGCACATGGCCGCGCTCATCGACCACCGGGAAACTCGGATGCCGTGTTTCCGGCGCTGTCAGGAACGCTGCCGCGCCATGCAGCGTCATCGTCGCCGGCACGCTTTCGACTTGTGACGTCATCACCTCGCGCACCCTGGTCAGGGCGAAAGGGTCGACGCGGTATTCGCGAACCAGAAGATGTCCCCTTCTGGCGATCTTTTCGGTCAGGATCGATCGCTTCATCAGAAGCACGGTGACGGCGTGCGCCGCAGCGCAGGCAGCAATCAGCGGCACCAGCATATGCGTGTTGCCGGTCAGTTCGACGGCGAAGAACGTGGCGGTCAGCGGCGCACGCATCGTGCCGCCCATGGTGGCGGCCATCGCCAGCAGCGCCCAGAAACCCGGATCCGCGGCAGGCAGAACGCCGGCGAGCACAGCGCCCATGGCCCCGCCCATGATCAACAGCGGCGCCAGCACACCTCCCGACGTTCCCGAGCCGAGCGCTACCGACCAGATGATCGCCTTCACCACCAGCAGGAGGAGTGCTGCCGTCGCGACGGTGCGGCCGTCCAGCATGTCAGTGATGTTGTCATAGCCGACGCCGAGCGCGTGCGGCTCGATCAGCCCGCCGATGCCGACCACCAGTCCGCCAAGCATCGGCCACCACATCCAGTGGATCGGCAGCTTCTGAAAACCGTCCTCGCAGGCATAGACCATCTGCGTCAGCAGCCCCGACAAAAGTCCTGCACAAACGCCGATCGCCACCCAGCCGGCAAGGCCGACAAAGGACACCTCCATGCCGCCCTGAAACGGAAAGATCGGTCCGGGCAGATGCAGCATGGTGCGCTCCACCTCGGCGATAACAGCCGCGACCGCCACCGGGATGAAGCTGCGCGGAGTCCATTCGAAAAGCAGCAGTTCGACCGCAAGCATGATGGCGGCGATCGGGGTTCCGAACACCGTGGTCATGCCCGCCGCAGCACCGGCCACCAGCAGCGTCTTGCGTTCGTTGTCGCTGACCGGCAGCATCTGCGCGATCAGCGAACCGATCGCGCCGCCGGTCATGATGATCGGGCCCTCGGCGCCGAACGGTCCGCCGGAGCCGATCGAGATCGCCGACGACAGCGGCTTCAGGATCGCCACCTTGGCGTCGAGTCTGGAACGCCCGAGCAGGATGGCCTCTATGGCTTCGGGAATGCCGTGACCGCGGATCTTCTCGCTGCCGAAGCGCGCCATCAGGCCGATGATCAGCGCACCGATCACAGGGACGATGACGGAGGCATAGCCCAGCGGCGTGTCCTCGAGCTTCAGATCGGCGAGCGTGAACTGGCCAAAATAGGCGATGTTGGTGGCCAGCCGGATCAGCTTCAAAAGCGCGATGCCGGCAACCAGTCCAGCTGTCGCCACCACCACGGCAATGGCGGCGACGAACAGCACCCTGGCATCCGTGGTGAAATCGCGCAGATGCTCCGGGTTCGAGTGAGGGGTCTTCATGGCAGTTTGCTTCCTGGCGGCGCGCCGTATGTCTGAGATGCGGCACGGTCGAAGCGGCCAGCCGGGCTTGTTGGTGGATATGTATCGTAACACGATATAAATATTCAAGCCGGTTTCGCCCGAAATCCGTTTGAGCTTTCGCCGGAAAACGAACACATGTCTGATATGTCGCAGCCACAAAAATCACGCCCCGCCATCAGCCAAGCCGATTACCAGCGGCTATCGGAGTTTCGCTACCTGATCCGCCGCTTCCTCGAATTCAGCCAGGTCCAGGCGGAAGACGCCGGCCTGACCCCGCGCCAGCATCAGGCGCTGCTGGCGATCAAGGGATTCCCCGGCGGCGGCCCGGTGACGGTTGGCGATCTCGCGGAACGCCTGCGCATCCGCCACCACAGCGCCGTCGAACTGGTCAACCGCCTTTGCGAAGCAGGGCTGGTCGCCAGAAATCAGGACAAGGACGACCACCGCCGCGTGCTGCTGCAACTGACCGAGCGCGCCGACGATTGCCTGGCCGAGCTGTCGGCGGCACATCTCGACGAGCTTTCACGCATCGAACCGATGCTGCGCCGGCTGCTCGATCGGGACCATGCGTAAGGCTCCAGACCTTGCACGAAAACGGCACCGAACTATTTTCCCGGCCTCCCGAATCCTTTGGCTTCGCCACAACGTCTCGGACGTAAGCGGCCCGCAAAGCGCAGGGCACGAAGAGGAAAAAACGCGATGAAACGCCACCTGATACGCTACAAGACGAAACCGGAACGGACCGATGAGAATGAACGGCTGGTCAAGGCCGTGTTCCAGGAGCTGCGGGAAAAGTCGCCGGAAGGTGTTCGCTACATGACATGGCGGTCCGACGACGGGACCTTTGTCCATCTGGTCGAGACGGAAACCGAGGCCCATGCCGACATCATCACCGGGCTGGCGGCATTCGAGGCCTTCCAGAGCGGCATCAGGGATCGCTTGATCGAGCGTCCGCAGCGCGAGGAAATGACCGTGGTGGGCCACTACCGGATGCTGGACCAGTAACGGCAAACAGAGGTGCATGAACATTCCTGGCGAGATCCGCGAGCCTTTTGACCGCCTGTTCGGCGAAATGCGTCCCAAACTGCACCGCTACTGCGCCCGCATGGCCGGCTCGGTCATCGACGGCGAGGACGTGCTGCAGGAAGCCCTGGCCAAGGCGTTCGAGGCGCTGCCGGATGCCGGCCCGATCGCCAACCCGGAGGGCTGGCTGTTTCGCATTGCCCACAATGCTGCGCTCGACTTTCTGCGCCGGCGAGCCCGCGAAAAGGCCTTTTCCGATGAGGACCCGGATATGATCGTCGACCCGGCCAATCCCACCGCCGATCGTCAGGCCGCCGCGGCCAGCCTGCACACTTTCATGCGCCTTCCCGTCACGCAGCGAAGCAGCGTCATCATGATGGACGTTCTGGGCTATTCGCTGCAGGAAATCAGCGCCACGCTCGATACCAGCATCCCCGCCATCAAGGCGGCGCTGCATCGTGGCCGCCACCGACTGCGCAATCTTGCGGACGAACCGGACGACCGTCCTGTTCCGAGACTGAGCGCCGCGCAACGTCTGCTGCTCGACGCTTACATCGACCGCTTCAACGCCCGCGACTTCGATGCGGTGCGCGACATGCTGGCCGATGAGGTGCGGCTGGAACTGGTGGCCAGGGCGCGGCTGAATGGCCGCAAGGAGGTCGCCACCTACTTCAGCAACTATTCCCGCGTGCAGGATTGGCATCTTATGCTCGGCTTCGTCGAAGACAGGCCAGCAGTCCTCGTCCGCGATCCCAATGACCCAACAGGGCGCCCCACCTATTTCATCCTGCTGGCCTGGCAGGACGGCAGGCTTGCCGCCATCCGCGATTTTCGCCACGCCCGCTACACCACCGACGGTGCCGAACTGTTCGTTCTTTGAAACGGTCTCGGGGCGGAAAGGCCTCCCCTACTGCCTACCGCAGCGACTTCAGCAGATTGTCGATCGTGAACGGATTGGACTTCGGCTTGGCCGGCGGCGGATTGTCATTGGCTTCCGGTGGCGGCGCACGCTCCACCTTCGGAGCCTGCTGCGCGGCCTTGCGTTCAGCCTCGAGCCTTGCCTTTTCCTGCGAAGCGATACGCATCGCCTCTTCCGCCTTCTGCCGCGCCTGCTCGGCTTGTGCCTTGGCCGCCTCGTCGGCGGCCTGCTGTTCGGCAGCGGCTTTGGCGTCCGCATCCGCCTTGGCTTTGGCATCGGCGTCGGCCTTGGCTTTCGCCTCCGCGTCGGCCTGAGCTTTGGCGTCGGCTTCGGCTTTCGCCTGCGCGTCCGCTTCGGCCTTTGCCTTGGCGTCGGCCTCGGCTTTCAGCCGTGCTGCTTCCTCCTGCTTGCGCAATTCCTCGGCGGCGTTCTCACGTTCGATCTGCAGCGCCGCGTAGTAGCGCACCTCGCGCCGCAGCCGCTGCTTCTCAAGCAGCGCGGCCTGCATCGCCTCGACGCGCTGCTGTTCCTTTTCCAGCGCGCGTTGGGTCAGGAACTGCGCCAGCGGCTCACTGTCGAATGCTCGTTTTACCGCGCCGAACGGCCCCTCGGCGGTGAAATTCACGACCGGCTCGGAGCCGACCAGTGCCTCGTCGCCAGGCCGATAGGTGATCGCACCCTTGGCCGACACCGTGACCGCGTTGAGATCCGCCGTGACGTCGGCGGACAAGGTCGCCGCCGGATTCTCCAGGCTGATCGGCGGCGCCCGCAGCGTCCCGCCGGCAACCGTGAAGGCGACGTCGGTATCCTTGGCGGCAAGGCTGCCATCGGCGGCGATATCAGGTGCAAAACCGGCAGTCTTGGCGACATCGATGTCGCGCCCGATCGCATCCGCCTTGGCGAGGAACGCACCGAACGCATCTGGATTGACACCAGCAACTTTGACGCCCTTCAACGCCGCCGTACCGGAGCCCGACAAGGCGGCCACCATCCCTTCGACCGATTTGCCGCTGCTTGACAGTGCCGTCGAGAAATCGCCGATGCCGCTGATGCCGGCATCCGGCAGCACGGTCGCCAGATCGGCGCCCGCCAGTTTCATCTGGCCAGAGAACAGGCCGGTGCCGTCAATGTTCTTCAGTTCGAACAGGCCGGTGAGCGCCCCGCCCAGCAATTTCGCCTTCAAATCCGAAACGCGGATGCCTTCCTGGTCCAGCTTGAGCGAAAAGGCGGCATCATACGCGGTGGCGAACCGACCGGCGGCGAGCGCTGCCGTCGTCAGGTCTAGGTCGGCGGTGAACGGCAGGTTGGATTTCTGGCTGAACGGTGTCGCCGGCCACACGCCACCCTTACCTGCCCCTTCCTTGTCGGCCCCTTCCTTGTCGGCAAGAAAGGCGGAATCGCCGAACAGCGCCACCGCCATCGGATCGAGGTCGAGTTCGTCGAGCGCCAGCGCCCCGGCCAGATGCGGCACGCCGTCCTTTACATCGATATTGACGTCGCCGGACACCGCCGCTTCGTTGATGGCGCCGCTGAGTTCGTCCAGCACCAGCAGACCGTTGCCATAGTCGCCCTGCGCGGCGAGCGACGTCGACATGCCCGCCCCCATGCCGGCCAGGCCGATACCTGACGTCATCAGCCATGGCTCGATGTCGGCGGCATCGAGGCTGAGCTTGCCCTTGGCGGCGAAGCCTTGCGGCGTATCGGCGATCGTTCCCTCGAAACCGGCCTTGAAGTCATTGCCGGCAAGGCTGAAATTCGTCGCCAGGCCGCCGCCAAACGTGCCCTTGGCCTGAATGTCGGTGCTTGCCTCGCCCAGCATGCCGAGCGGCAGCGCCGGCAGGCCGTAGAGCGCCAGCAGCGCGGTGGCGTCAGGGTTCTTGGCGTTGAAGGTCAGCGCCACCGGCGCTTCCAGAAGCTTGCCCACCGCCCCCTTCCCCGACAGCGACGCGGAAAAGGCCGAGCCGCCCGCCTTGCCTTGCCCGCTCACCGCCAGGCCGGTGGTGCCGTCGCCATTGTCGGCCGCACTCGCCACCAGGTCGATGCGCGCATCCTGGAACAGCTCGGGGTAGGCGGCGGCACGGCTCGCCAGTCCCTTGAGCACGGCACTGTCGGGATAGTGCTGGGCGGCGACGTCGATCAGCGGCTTCAGGTCGACGGCAATCACCGACGCATCGAGCTTGCCGGTCGGGCTCGCCGGGAAATCCTTGATCCGGCCGGTGGCGCTGATCGAGGCGCCGGCCAGCCCGCCCACCGACAGCCGGTCGATTTCGAGCAGCCCATCGCGCAGCCTGAGCGCCGTGTCGACCGTGTCGGCGGTCAATCCTCCCGCATTGACCGGCCCTGCCTTGATCTGGAAATCGAGGTCGCGGTCGGCAAAGCGATTGGCGCCCTTGTCGCTGACGAAGATCGAGGCGAAGGCCGCCAGCCCGTCGACATCGAGGTCATCGCCTTCGAGCCGCATCAGCACCGAAGGCTTGGCATCGTCGGGCTGGCTGGAATCGATGCGGCCGGAAAACTTCGCCTTGCCCAGGATCAGTTCAAGATCGCTGAAGGCCTGGCGCTTCTGCGAGAGGTCGACCTTGGCCTTGAAGCCGGCGGCGGGCAAACGGCGGATCGCCTCGTCGACATCCTTCGACAGCCAGGCGGCAAAGCCGGAAGGTTGCGCCACGGCCAGCAGCAGCGAACCGTTGAAGCCGAAATGACCCTCCAAATTGAGCACGAGCATGCCATCGGCTTCCAGCGTGGTGCGGCCGGGCAAGGTCGCGGCAAGCGATTTCACCGACCAGCCGCCATCGACCGGCTCGGCGGAAAGGTGCACGTCGCGCACCGTGGTGTCACCGACCACCACCGCCGGCAGCTTGACCTCGACGGTGCCGGGAATGGTCGGCTTCGGCATGTCGAGCAGCGCCTGCTCAAACGCCGCGATGCGCTGGTCCAGCGTCAGGCCGGCGCCGGCCTCGGCGCCCACCGCCTCGTCGAACTGCACCTGCGCGCCATTGGCCTCGATGGCGAAACTCGGTTTCAGCCCGAGATCGACAGAAGCCTTGCCATCGGCGGTGTAGGGGTTGTCGAGCGGCCCGGTCTCGAAGCGGAATTCGTCGACGCCCAACTTCTGGTGGTCGAGCGAAAACTTGCCGTTCAGCCGAAAGCCCGGATCGGGCTTGCCGGCGGAAACCTTCACCGTCTCACCGTCGGTGCTGCGCAGCTCGGCGCTGTTCTTGTCCGCACCGGAGATTTTGAATTGGCCGGAATAGACGGCAGCGCCATTGACAATGCCAGCATTGCCGTCGGCTTCGATGACCAGCGGATAGGCGTCCGGATCGGCCTTCAGCCGCAGCCGCATCTGCCCGTTGCCTTCAGCCTTGCCGGTGGACGCGGTGACCGCGGTGCGCAACCCGTCCAGCCGCAGCGTGCCGTCCATGCGCCATGGCCCGGCCAGCGACTTGGCCGAGATGGTCGAATTGATCTCGGAAAACAAATGGCTGCGCCCGCCGGCGGCATGGCGCAGTTCGATCTGCCCTTCCGTCACCGTCAGCTTCTCGATCGAGATCTGATCGAGGTCGAAGGGCGAGGACGGCCGCATCGCCCAGTCGACCGTGCCATTGTTGGCGATGTCGATGGTCGCTTTCGGCCGCACCAGCCGCATGTCGAAGATCAGCACTTCGCCGCGCAGGAAGGGCGCCAGTTCCGCATCCATCGAAAACGTCTCGACGGTCATGGCCGGCTGGCCATTGGGGCCGCCGGCGACAGCGACGTTCGAGAAGGTCACCGAGGGGAACGGCAACAACCTTGCCGTGGCGTCGCCCTGCACGGTCACCTTGCGGCCGAGAATGGCGCTCGCCTCGCGCTCGAATTGGGCGCGGTAGCCGGTCCAGTCGACAAAATACGGCACCACCAGCGCCGCACATAGCACCAGCACGAACAGGCCACCAAAGATCACGAACAGGCGTGCGAGCATCAGCTCCGAATGGGTTGATTGAAATTCTGCCGCACTCTACCCGCATCCGCGTGTCGATAAAGAGGCAATTCATCCAGTGTTGCGCGATCCCGGATGATCTGAAACAAATCCTCGCAAAGCGGAGAATTCGGATGTCTGGGAAGAACTGGGATCGCGTGCCGATCGACGCGCAAAGCGTCGACGCTCCGCTGTCGCTTTCGGCGGTCTTTCTTGTCGTCACCGTCGCCGGCGGGCAGACCGCGCTCGCCAAGGTGGCCTCCGTGCTTGGCGGGCTCGACGATCTCGTCAAAACCGTCGGGTTCCGCGATCTTTCCGGGCGGCTTTCGTGCATTGCCGGCATCGGCCGCGATCTCTGGGACCGTCTTTCTCCAGATCGGCGGCCGCTGGAACTGAAACCGTTCGCGCCGATCAAGGGTGCCGTTCATTCGGCGCCTTCGACCGCCGGCGATCTTCTCTTCCACATCCGCTCCGAACGCCCCGACATGTGCTTCGAGTTCGAGCGCATTCTGCTCGACAATCTCGGCGACGGCGTGAGCATCGTCGACGAGGTTTCCGGCTTTCGCTATTTCGATGCGCGCGACCTGCTCGGCTTCGTCGACGGCACCGCCAACCCGACCGGCCTCGATTTGCCCGCCTCTGCGCTCGTCGGCGATGAAGACGCCGACTTCGCCGGCGGCAGCTATGTCGTCGTCCAGAAATATCTGCACGACATGCAGGCCTGGGCGCGCATTCCGACGCCCGAGCAGGAAGCGATCATCGGCCGCACCAAGATCGACAACATCGAAATCGACGATGACGACGCGCCGCGCAAATCGCACAAGTCGCTGGCCACCATCGAGGATGCCGATGGCAACGAGTACGACATTTTGCGCGACAACATGCCGTTCGGCAGGCCCGGACAGAACGAGTTCGGGACCTACTTCATCGGCTATTCCAGATATCTTTGGGTCACCGAAAAAATGCTGCAGCGCATGTATATCGGCGACCCGCCGGGCGCCTACGACCGCCTGCTCGATTTCTCGACGCCGCAGACCGGCACAACGTTCTTCGCGCCAACCCGCCCCATGCTGCAGGCGCTTGTCGAGGGCGCGCAGGAGAAGCTTCCCGCCGCCCGGTAAAGGCTGGCGGCCTCTATCAGCGAGGATCAGCGTGCGTCGCGCTTCGCTTGCGCCACCTTGCCCGCCTTGCGCTGCCGGCCGAGTTCCGCCGGCCGGACCAGCTTCGGCGCCCGCTTGTTGGCCACGGCGCGCATGCCCTTGTGAGCCGTCCGCGAATTGAGCGCGGGACCGTCCGCCGGCGCATTTTGCTTCATGGCCAGCGCCTTGCGCGCATTCCCAACCAGCGAAACGCGAGCCGCCAGTTGCCGCCGCCGTTCGGCCTCGCCATTGAGCCGCCGCATCGCCATGGCCAGCACCGCCAGCTTTACCTGCGAACCGCCATCGGACTTTGAGGGCGCAGCGCCTTTCGGCGCTCCCTTGCCCCGCATTTCGCGGCGGCGCCGATGCGTTTCGGTCTGCGCCTTGTCGCGCCGCTCCCGCAACAGCTTGACCAGACCGGCAAGATCGCCGTCGGAAAGCTCCTGCACCGCCGGATGGTGCGACTTCTCCACCAGTTCCTGTTCGTCGGCGCTCAGCGCACGCGCCTCGTCCTTGCGTGAAATCGCCATGACACTTTTCCTCCGCTGGCACGCCTGTTGGTTTCAGGCCTCGCTGCTCGGCGAAGTCTCGGCCCGAATGGTGGCATGGTCAAGACGAGCCGCCTGCGGCCTTGCGCTGGAGGACTCGCCTAGTCCCCCGGCAATATCTTGCCCGGGTTCATGATATCGAGCGGATCCAGCGCCTGCTTGATCGTGCGCATGATGTCGACGCCATGGCCGAGTTCATGGCGCAGGAAGCCGATCTTGCCCTGGCCTATGCCGTGCTCGCCGGTGCAGGTGCCGTCCATGGCGATCGCCCGCATGTTGAGCCGCGAGACGAACTTTTCCGACAGCGCGATCTCCTTGGGATCGTTGACATCCATCAGCACCAGCACGTGAAAATTGCCGTCGCCGGCGTGGCCGACGATCGGCGCGATCAGACCCATCTCGGCTATGTCGGCTTCGGTTTCCATGACGCATTCGGCAAAGCGCGAGATCGGCACGCAGACATCGGTCGACAGCCCCTTGGCACCTGGCCGTAGCGTCAGCGACGACCAGTAGGCGTCATGCCTGGCCTTCCACAGTTTTGTGCGCTCCTCGGCGACGCTGGTCCATAGGAACGGCCCGCCGCCATTCTCCTCCGCGATCATGCCAAAGGTCTCGGCCTGTTCGGCAACGCCGGCATCGCTGCCGTGAAACTCGACGAACAGGCACGGGCTTTCGGGATAGTCGAGCTTCGAATAGTTCTTCATCGCCCGCATCTGCAGCGCGTTGACCAGTTCGATGCGCGCCACCGGGATGCCCATCTGGATCGTCGCGATGACCGCGTTGCAGGCCGCCTCGACGCTCGGAAACGGGCAGACGCCGCCAGAGATCGCCTGCGGGATGCCTTGCAGCTTCAGCGTCAGCGAGGTGATGATGCCGAGCGTGCCTTCCGAGCCGACCAGCAGCCGCGTCAGATCATAGCCGGCCGAGCTCTTTTTCGCGCGCTTGCCGGTCGTCACCGTCTCGCCGTCGGCCATCACGGCGGTCAGCGACAGCACGTTCTCGCGCATCGTGCCGTAGCGCACGGCATTGGTGCCGGACGCCCGCGTCGCCGCCATGCCGCCGAGCGAGGCATTGGCGCCCGGATCGATCGGAAAGAACAGGCCGGTGTCGCGCAGATGCCGATTAAGGTCCTCGCGGGTGACGCCGGGTTCGACCGTACAGTCGAGGTCCTGCGGATTGACCGCCAGGATGCGGTTCATGCGCGACGTGTCGACCGATATGCCGCCGCCCGGTGCGTTGGTGTGACCCTCCAGCGAGGAGCCGACGCCGAAGGCGATCACCGGCACGCGGTGCGCGGCACAGGCCCGCACGATCTCCTGCACCTCGGCGGCCGTCTCGGGAAACGCGACGCCGTCCGGCGCCTGCGTCGGAATATAGGTGGTGGTGTGCGCGTGCTGCGAGCGGATGGCTTGGCCGGTCTGGAATCGCTCGCCAAGCTGCTGCTTGAGGATGCCGAGCACAGCGGCGATGCCCTCCTCGTTGCGTTCGACCGGGTTGAGGTCGCTCAGAGCCATGAATTCCTCCGCGAATGGACCAGCGTCCACGCTTGTTATGCGTCTATGGATGCGTAGTCTCCGGAGCCACGCTCTGTCCAGCACCAGAACAAGGAAGTTTCGATGCCCATCCCCACTCCCTTCGTCTCAAAACCCATGGACATCGAGAAGGACTGGATCGACTACAACGGCCATCTCAACATGGCCTATTACAACGTGCTGTTCGACCGCTGCTCGGACGATGCCTTCGAGGCAATGGGCATGGGACCGAACTATGCCAGGGATCGTCGCCTCACCATCTACACGGCCGAAGTCCATGTCTGCTACGTGCAGGAGCTGCACCTCGAGCATAAGGTCACGGTCTCATTCCAGCTCATCGACCACGACGACAAGCGGCTGCGGGCCTATCAGGAAATCCGCCATGTCGACGGCTGGCTGGCCGCGACGTCCGAATCGCTGTCGCTGCATGTCGACATGTCCGGGCCGAAGGTGGCGCCCTTCCCCGCCGATGTGCTGGCCAGGGTCGAAGCCATGCGCGCCGCCCATTCGGCACTGCCGATGCCGGAACGGGCCGGCCGCTCGATCGGCATCAAACGCAAATAGGGGGAAGCCGACACGTCTCGTTTCCTGCTTCAAAGCCACACCGGCAATCTAAAATCGCAGAACCCTCCCATCGGCCGGCAGCAGTGCTTGAAGCAGCGCGGCGCCCACGTTAACCTTACCAAGGTTTTAACGGGAACAAGCCATTTGAGCCGTTGCGCGACTCAGCGGGTCGGTCGAAAACGATCCGCATCGAGGTAGCGACACGGGCGGCGCGGCGCCGGTTCGAGGAAAGTGCATGAAAACCGACATCAAGGTCGAGGTGGACAGGCTGGCTGCCGATCCGCGCATCACCGACTATGATTTCTGGCGCTCGCTCAAGAACGTCAACAACGAGATCTTCCACATCGCCAACAACAACGAGCCGATCCCGTTCGACATGATCCGCTGGCGCGCCATCCTGAAGCAGGCGCGCATGAAGCGCGGCCACGCATAGGTCCTCTCCCTGTACGTCAAGCCTGGCGCCTCAACGCCGCCAGGGCCGAGCGCGCCACCACCGGCGACGACTGGATGATCGCCGTATTGGTCATCGCATAAGGAATGATGCGGTCGATCACCCGCTCGAGGTCGGCCACCGAGCCGACATGCGCCAGCGCGACGAAACAATCCTCTCCGGTCACGCGATCGCATTGCACGATCTCCGGCAGTTCGCGGATGATCTCGGCCACGACGGCCAGTTGCCCCGGCACCGGCCGGATGCGCAGCCATGCCGACAGCGGCAGGCCGAGTGCCGCCGGGTTGATCCTGACCGAATAGGCCTCGATGACGCCACTTTCCTGCAGCCGCTTGATGCGCTCTGCCACGCTCGGCGCCGACAGGCCGACCGAGCGTGCCAGCTCCGCCGTGCTGGTGCGCGCGTCCTTTTCCAGCAGACGCAGGATCTTCATGTCGGCGGCATCGAGATCGGCAATTTCAGTTCGAAGGCGTTTCATAGGAAATTCCTTGCTTCCGAGAGAACTCTCCCCAGACGAGCCCATCATCACTCATATAAACCGGCAAATATGCCTGCGATACTGATCCGATGGATGATCAAACGCAAGCTCTTACAGCAGACCCTGCCCCCGGCAATCCCACCCTCGGCAGGCTGACGGAAAAATTGCCGCCGCATGTCTGGTTCGGCGTCAGCGCCGTCTTCCACTATCTCGGGCCGGCTTTCGCCGTGCTGCTTTTCCCGCATGTCGGCGTGCTCGGCATGGCGTGGCTGCGCATCGCCACGGCAGCACTCATCTTCGCACCACTGACCCGCCCATGGCGAAGCCTCGCCCGCGCCGATCTCTCGACAAGGCTGCTGTTGCTGGCCTTCGGCGCCTGTCTGGCGGTGATGAACTGTTCGTTCTACCTGGCGCTCGACCGCCTACCGATCTCGCTGGTGGCGGCGATCGAATTCGTCGGCACCATCGGCGTCGCGGTGGTCGGCCTCAGGAGCCCGCGCAATCTTGCCGCCCTTGCCGTCGCGGTGACCGGCACCTTGCTGCTCATCGACGTCAAATGGTCCGATGATCCCATCGGGCTGTTCTGGGCCTTCCTCAACGGCGCGCTGTTTGTCGGCTACATCGTGCTCGGCCACCGCGTCGCCGCGTCAGGCGCAGGCAGCGGCATTGCCGGCCTGGGTGCCGCCATGGCGATCGCTTTCGTGGTCGTGCTGCCGATTGGCTTCACCGATGCGCTGCCCGCCTTTTTCTCACCATTGCTGCTGCTCGCCGCCATCGGCGTCGGCATCTGCTCGTCGGTTATCCCCTACATCTGCGACCAGCTCGCCATGTCGCGGCTGCCACGCGCGAGCTTCGCGCTGATGCTGTCGCTGCTGCCCGTCACCGCGACGCTGATCGGCGTCGTCGTGCTGCGCCAGATTCCAAGTTTTGCCGACTGCCTCGGCATTGCGCTGGTGGTCGCCGGCGTCGCCTTCCACAAGCCGGCGAACACGGATTAGACGGGTGCCCCTACGCCAATTTCTGCTTGAGGAAGGCGATCGTTCTGCCCCAGGCCAGGTCGGCCGCCTTCTTGTCGTAGCGCGCTGCCGACGTGTCGTTGTTGAAGGCATGGTTGGCGCCTTCATAGACATAGACCGTGTATTCGACATGCGCCGCGTCGAGTTCCTTCTTGAAGGCGTCGATGCCGGCATTGATGCGCTCGTCCAGTCCGCCCTAGTGCAGCAGCAAGGCCGCCTTGATCTTGGACATATCGGCGGCCTTCGGCTGCATGCCGTAATAGGCAACGCCGGCACTGAGATCGGGGGCGTTGATGGCCAGCATGTTGACCGTGCCGCCACCCCAGCAGAAGCCGATGGCGCCGACCTTGCCGTTGCCGTCCTTGTCGCTCTTGAGGAAAGCGACGGTCGCAACACCGTCGGCGATGGTCTGCGCCGGATCGAGCTTGGCGAACATGTCGCGCGCCTTGTCTTCATCGGTTGGCGTTCCGCCGAGCGGCGACAGAAAATCCGGCGCCAGCGCCACGAACCCCTCCAGCGCCACGCGTCGCGTCACATCGCGGATATGCGGGTTGAGCCCCCTGTTCTCATGCACGACGATCACCGGGCCGAGCTTGCCCGCCTTGTCCACCGGCTTGACCAGATAGCCCTTCATTTCGCCGCTGCCGCCGGGATAGCTGATGTCCTCGCCCTTCACCCGCGGATCGTTGTCGGCGACAACAGCCGCTTGCGCCGAATTTGCCGCCAGAAGCGGGGCGATCGCGGCGGCCGCCGCACCCGATCCGGCAAGCCGGGTCAACTGCTCCATGAACCGGCGGCGATCGAGCGTCAGATGCGTATATTCGTCATAGGCGTCGATCATCGCCTGGGTGATGGCGGGCTTGGCGTCGGGTTTCGTCATGGATCGGGTCCTCTGCTTCGGGCTTTAATTGCCAGCTACATAGGGACCAAGCCGGCATGGTCCAGTCGAGCACTCATCGCGGCCGCCGATTGCCTCAGGGCGTAGGCCGCTGGCCGCGTCCCGGCAGTAAAGCCGGTGCCATGCACGGCCGTGTCATCACTTTTTGGTCATTGGCGATAAATCCTGCTGGCGCTGCCACAATCGTGAGGGAAGGTGGCTATCGACGGTATCTTGACCGCGTGCCTACACGTCAAACCCAGAAGGAAGCGATGACCATGACCATGCCTTCCCCGATCCTCGCCAGCGCGCTCGTCCTTGCGGCGGCCGTCGCTTTGGCCCTGTGCTCGATGGTTCTGAACGCAGGCAGACGATCGTTGATCAGGGTCCGCGCTGAGCGGAACCGCAACACGAAAAACCAGGGTTGAGGTGACGCTATGAACGTCCAGGACATCGTCAACACCGTTTCGCAGAAGGCCGGCCTCGACCAGGCGACGACGGAGAAAGTCGTCGGCACCATTTTCTCGGTGCTCGAACACGAGGCGGAAGGCACAAGCGCCTCGGCGTTCTTCGCCAAGATCCCCGGCGCCGACGACCTCGCCCATCAATATGACGTCATGGCCGCCGCTCCGGCCGGCGGTGGCGGTTTTCTGTCGTCGTTGCAGGGCGCGCTTGGCGGCGTTCTCGGCGAGAAGGCCGGCGCGCTGATCAACGGCGTCGCCGCGCTCAAAGCATCCGGGCTCGATATGGCGCAGATCCAGAAGGCCGGCGCGACGCTGATCCAGCAGGCCGAAGCCGCCGCCGGCCCCGACCTGACCAACAAGGTGCTCGGCTCGGTGCCCAGCCTGAAGGGTCATCTGGGGATCGGCTGATCGAGAACGGGCCGATCGGAAGATTTCCCGCCCTCATCGCCCAGTCGGGCACTTTTCCCCGTCACTATACGGGGAAAAGATACCGGCACAGATGATGGGCGGCGCGACCTCTGAAAGATCGCGTTACCCTGTCGCCCCTACTTCGGCAGCGCGTAGGCCATCACATAGTCCCCAGGCTTGGTGCCGACCGAACCGTGGCCGCCGGCAACGATGACCACGAACTGGCGGCCGTCGGCCACCGTATAGGTCATCGGCGTCGATTGCCCGCCAGCCGGCAGCCGCGCCTGCCACAGCTGCTTGCCCGATGTCAGGTCGTAGGCGCGCAGATAGTCGTCGACCGCGGCCCCCAGGAAGGCGACGCCGCCAGCCGTGATCATCGGCCCGCCGATGCCCGGCACCCCGACTTTCAGCGGCAGCGGCAGCGGCGTCATATCGTAGACGGTGCCGTTGCGGTGCTTGTAGGCGATCTTGCCGGTCCTGAGATCGGCGCCGGCGACATAGCCCCAGGGCGGCGCCTGGCAAGGAATGCCGAGCGGCGACAGGAACGGTCCCATCACCACCGCATAGGGCGCGCCCTCGTTGCGGTTCAGCCCCTGCTCGCTGCCGCGCCCTTCGTCCGGCGGCGGCACCTGATCGCGCGGGATCAACTGCGATTTGAACGCCAGGTAGGTCGGCATGCCGAACAGCACCTGCCGGACCGGATCGACGGCGACGCCGCCCCAGTTGAAGGTGCCGAAGTTGCCGGGGTAGATCAGCGACCCCTGGACGGAAGGCGGCGTATAGCGACCCTCATAGCGCAGGCCCTGGAATTCGATCCGGCAGGCCAACTGGTCGAACATGGTTAGGCCCCACATGTCGGCGCCGGTGAGCGGCTTCGGCATGAAGGTGAGATCGGAGACCGGCTGCGTCGGCGATGTGTGGTCGCCTTCGATCGCGCCGCCCGGCGCCGGCACTTCGTTGACCGCAATGACCGGCTCGCCGGTGCGGCGGTCGAGCACATAGAGGTCGCCCTGCTTGGTCGGTCCGACCAGCGCCGGCACCACCGTGCCGTCGGGTTTGATGATGTCGATCAGGCTCGGCTGTGCCGGTACGTCCATGTCCCAGAGATCGTGGTGCACGGTCTGCCGCACCCATCGCACCTGACCGGTGTTGAGGTCGAGCGCGGTGATCGACGACGAGAACTTCTCGACATTGGCACTGCGCCCGGCGCCGAGCTGGTCCGGCGTCTGGTTGCCGAGCGGCACGTAGAGCAGGCCGAGCTTCTCGTCGGCGCTCGGCGTCGACCACATGTTGGGCGAGTTGGCGGTATAGGTCTGGCCGGCCGGCAGCGGCGTCGTCTGGTCCGGATTGCCGGAATCCCAGTTCCACACCAGCGCGCCGGTGGCAGCGTCGTAGGCGCGGATGACACCGGACGGCTCCTGCGTCGAATAATTGTCGTTGACCGCGCCGCCGACAATGATCTTGCCGCCTGATATCAGCGGGGCCGAGGTCGAGTAGTAATAGCCCGACTTCGGATAGGGCATGTTGGTCAGAAGGTTCAGCGTGCCGCCCTCGGCGAAAGCCGGGCAGACCTGCCCGTTGGCGGCGTCGAGCGCGATCAGCCGCGCGTCCGAGGTCGGCAGGTAGACGCGGGTCGCACAGGGCTGCCCGGCGGCGCCGGCGGCATCGGCATAATAGGCCACGCCGCGGCAGGTCTGGTGCTGGCGGTCCTTGTCGAGCTTGACCTTGGGATCGAAGCGCCATTTCTCCTTGCCGCTCGCGGCATCGATGGCGATGGCGAAATTGTGCGGCGTGCAGATGTAGAGCGTGTCGCCGATCTTCAGCGGCGTCACCTGATAGGTGGTCTCGCCGACATCGTCCGGACCCTTCACGTCGCCGGTCTGGTAGGTCCACGCCGGCTGCAGCTTGGCGACATTGTCAGGCGTGATCTGGTCGAGCGGCGAATAGCGCTGGCCGAACTGCGTGCGGCCGTAATAGTGCCACTCGCCGGCCGGCACATCATTGCCGAGATTGGCGTTGGCGACCACCTTGTCGGTGCCGAGTTCACCGGCAATGTCCTTCGGGTCCGATGTCATCGAATAACCGGCGACGGCCAGCGAGGCCAGCACGGCAAGGATCAGCGGTGCGCGCCCGTCAGGGCCGGCAAGACCCCGCCTCGCCCACGGCGTCAGCAGCCACAAAGCGAGAAGCACGATGATGCCGCCGCGCGGCCCGAGTTCCCACCAATCGAAGCCGGTTTCCCAGACCGCCCAGGCCAGCGTGCCGAGCACGATCACCGCGTAGAGCCACAGTGCGGTGGACCTGCGCCGGTAGAGCAGCCAGGCGGCGATCAGGAAGGCAAGGCCGGCAATGACATAGTACCAGCTGCCGCCCAGCATCGCCAGGCGGATGCCGCCGCCGCCGAGTGCCAGGCCGATGAGGAAAAGAATGAGGGAGGTGATGGTGACAGCCAAGATGATACTCCTTCGACTGTTGCGCTTCGCGGCGCGGCCATGGCAACCCGGCATTGCGTCGCTGCCCGAAGCACAACTTTCTCCTGACGGTCCCGCCTGTCAAGCACGGGCCTCAAGCGCAAGCCGCAATGGTCCATCGCAATTGGGATAACATCGACCGCAGTGGGAGCGCGGGGCAGCAATCGGGCACTTTAGCGGAACAAAACGTAGACAGTTCTGGTCTTTCCCCACCGAATCACTACATTCGGGGCAATGTCCGGCTTTTCCGAAGACATGCCCTTTTTCGACGAACCCAATGCGCGGCCCACGGCCCCGTCGGGCATCGCCGCGCGCGCCATGGCTGCCCGCAGCGGACACAACAACGCACCCGACTATCTGAAGGGCCTCAACCCGGAGCAGCGGCTAGCTGTTGAAACAACGGAGGGGCCGGTTCTGGTGCTGGCCGGTGCCGGTACCGGCAAGACCCGCGTGCTCACCACGCGCATCGCCCACATCCTCGCCACCGGCAAGGCGTTCCCGTCGCAGATCCTCGCGGTAACCTTCACCAACAAAGCCGCGCGCGAGATGAAGATCCGCATCGGCGTGCTGATCGGCGAAGGCGCTGTCGAGGGTATGCCATGGCTCGGCACCTTCCACTCGATTGGCGTCAAGCTGCTTCGCCGCCATGCCGAACTCGCCGGTTTGCGCTCCGACTTCACCATCCTCGACACCGACGACGTCGTGCGGCTGATCAAGCAGCTGATCCAGGCCGAAGGTCTGGACGACAAGCGCTGGCCGGCCAAGCAGTTCGCCCAGATGATCGACGGCTGGAAGAACAAGGGGCAAGGCCCGGCCGACATCGCCGAGGGCGACGCCCGCGCCTTCGCCAACGGCAAGGGCCGCGAGCTCTACAAGGCCTATCAGGAGAGGCTGAAGACGCTGAACGCCTGCGATTTCGGCGACCTGCTCTGCCACCCGATCCGCATCTTCCGCGCCAATCCGGACGTGCTCAAGGAATACCATAAGCGCTTCAAATACATCCTCGTCGACGAGTACCAGGACACCAACACCGCCCAGTACATGTGGCTGCGGCTCCTGGCGCAAAGGCCGGATGCCGGGCGCAAGCCTTCGGCGACTAATCTCCAATCGGCCGAAGGCCGCAAGGACGACCGTCCGTCCGAGCCGTTGCGAGGCCCCCGCGGAGGGCCCGCGCCGGCAGGCGCGGAACAGCCCGTGAGCGTGAATATATGCTGCGTCGGCGATGACGACCAATCCATCTATGGCTGGCGCGGCGCCGAGGTCGACAACATCCTGCGCTTCGACAAGGATTTTCCCGGCGCCACCATCATCCGGCTGGAGCGCAACTACCGCTCGACCGCGCACATACTGGGGGCCGCCTCCCACCTCATAGCCCACAATGAGGGCCGCTTCGGCAAGACGCTGTTCACCGACCGCAACGAGCCGGAGGACGGCAAGGTGCATGTCCACGCCGCCTGGGATTCCGAGGAAGAAGCGCGCGCCGTCGGCGAGACCATCGAGACCTACCAGCGGCAAAAGCACAATCTCAACGACATGGCGATCCTGGTCCGCGCGTCCTTCCAGATGCGCGAATTCGAGGATCGTTTCGTCACGCTCGGTCTCAACTACCGCGTCATCGGCGGTCCGCGCTTCTACGAACGCATGGAAATCCGCGATGCGCTGGCCTTCTTCCGCGTCGTCGCCCAAGGCGCCGACGACCTCGCCTTCGAGCGCATCGTCAATGTGCCGAAGCGCGGCCTGGGCGAAGCCACCATCCGCCAGATCCATGACACCGCGCGTGCGCTGCGCATCCCGATGCTGGAGGCCGCCGCCAAGCTCGCCGAAAGCGACGAGTTGAAGCCGAAGCCCCGCGCCGCCTTGCGCGAAGTGGCGGCCAATTTCGAACGCTGGCAGAAGGCGCTGGAAACCACGCCGCACACCGAACTCGCCGAGACCATTCTCGAAGAGAGCGGCTACACCGACATGTGGAAGAACGACCGCTCGGTTGAAGCCCCCGGCCGGCTGGAGAACCTGAAAGAGCTGATCCGCTCGATGGAGGAGTATGAATCGCTGCGCTCCTTCCTCGAGCATGTCGCACTGGTCATGGACGCTGAGCAGAACGCCGGGCTCGACGCCGTCTCGATCATGACGCTGCATTCGGCCAAGGGCCTCGAATTCGAGACCGTCTTCCTGCCCGGCTGGGAAGAAGGCCTGTTCCCGCACCAGCGAGCGCTCGATGAAGGCGGCCGCTCCGGGCTGGAGGAAGAGCGCCGGCTTGCCTATGTCGGCCTGACTCGCGCCAAGAAGAACCTGCATCTGTGGTTCGTCTCCAACCGCCGCATCCACGGCCTGTGGCAGTCGACCATCCCGTCGCGCTTTCTCGACGAACTGCCGGAAGCCCATGTCGAGGTCGCCGAAAGCGGCAACAGCTACGGCGGCTATGGCAATTCCTACGGCGGCGGTTCTTTTGCCTCCGGCCGCGGCGGCCAGGGGGCAGGACGGCAGAACCCCTATGGCGCCTCGCGCTTCGACAATGTCGGCGCCGACAGCGAAAAATCCGGCGCCTTCTCCAACACCTATGCGACGCCGGGCTGGCAGCGCGCCCAGGCCAACCGCACCGAAGCCACCGACCGCAACTGGGGCTCGCGCTCCGGCCACCAGGTCGAGCGCATCGGCTATGGCGAGACCGATAGCGGCTACGGCGCCGGCCGCACCTCCGTCAAGGGCCGCACCATCGACGGCGAACTGGTCGCCAAATCCGTCTCCGACACGCCCTCCGCTTTCAACGTCGGCGACCGCGTCTTCCACCAGAAATTCGGCAACGGCAACATCTCGGCCATCGAAGGCAACAAGCTGACCATCGACTTCGACAAGGCCGGCCAGAAGCGCGTGCTGGACGGGTTTGTGGCTGCGGTGTGAGCGGTTGCTTGCCCTACAAGCGACCATTCTCTGGCGGAAGCCCCCACCTTCGTCATCCACGGGCGGAGCAGGAGCGAAGCGACGTCGCGGAGACCCGAGGATCCATGCCGCGACCTTCGCCCAGAAATGCAGCGGAGCAGAATTCCACAACCGGAGCGGTACTTTTAAGTCGCGGCATGGATCCTCGGGTCTGCGCCGCGTCGCTACGCTCCTTGCTTCGCCCGTGGATGACGAAATGATGGGCGTCCGCGCAAGGCATGCGGTCCGCCAACGAAACAGCCCCTCACCGATACCGCGCCTGGTTCCACTTATGCCCCAGCAGTGACAGGATGATGATCAGGCCGTTGAAGAACTGGACGTAAAAGCCGCTCAGGCCTGCCGCCACGACACCGGTCTGGATGAACGACACGGTGACGGCGCCGATGGCGCCGCCGACCACGGTGCCGATGCCGCCCCAGGTCGGCGTGCCGCCGACGAACACCGAGGCCAGCACCGGCAGGAGATAGCCGTCGCCGGCGGTCGGCCACCAGGTGAAATTGATCATCACCGAGAAGGTGCCGGCGATCGCAGCACCAATGCCGACGAAGACGAACACTTTCACCCGCACGCGCTTGACGTCGATGCCCATCTGCTGGGCGCTGTCGGGGTTGTCGCCGACCACCCTCACCTGCGCGCCGAAGCGATGGCGGTTATAGAGCATCGCCGACAGCACGACGAAACCGATGGCCCAGAAGATCTGCACCGGAATGCCCAGCAGCTGGCTTGAGAAGATCGTGTAGGCCCAGCTGTCGCTGAGGCTGGTCAGCGCCATCGACTTGCCTTCGTTGATGATCTGGATCAGGCCGCGCAGCAGGAAATTCATGCCGAGCGTGGCGATCAGTGAAGACAGCCCGCCATAGACCACCAGCGAGCCTACCAGGAAGCCGAGCAGCATGCCGGTGACGAGCGCCGCGGCGATGCCGAGAAACGGATCGTAGCCGGCCTGCACGACCAGCGCGAAGACCCATGAGGCGAAGCCCATCGTTGCCGGAAACGACAGGTCGATCTCGCCGCAGGTGACGACGAACACCAGCGGCACCACCACGAACAGCGCCACCGGCAGCGTCGTCAGCACCGAGCGGTAGAGATACCAGGTGGTGAAGACGGTCGGGTTGGCGATCATGAACACCGCCATCATGACGATGAACACGGCGAGCGTGCCGAGCGCGGCACGGTTGTCGAGGATGAAGCCGCGCATCCAGTGATCGGATGGGTGTTTCCACTCTTTCTGGGCACTGGGGCGGGGAATGCCGGCGGACGGCTCGTGCAGGTCGGGCTCCATGGTCTTGCTCATCGTGCTCTCTGCTCCGCGTCGCCGGCATCGTGCAGCCCGGCCAATCCGCCGGGATGCGCGACCTCTTCCATGAAGTTGATGAGATCTTCGGCCGACTTGACCTCGCTGCGGTCGGTCGTCAGTGCGACCTTGCCGCGGTCGAGCACGACGAAGCGGTCGGCGATGTCGAAGACATGATGGATGTTGTGGCCGATGAACAGGATCGAGCGGCCGCTCGCCCGCACCTGGCGCACGAAATGGAACACCTTGGCGGTTTCGGTCAGCGACAACGCCGTCGTCGGCTCGTCGAGGACGATCAACTCCGCCTGCTTGTAGATGGCGCGGGCGATCGCCACGCCCTGGCGCTCGCCACCCGAAAGCTGGCCGACGATCGACTGCGGCGTGAACACTTTCGAGGTGAAGCCGATCTCGCGCATCAGCCGGCTTGCCTCCTCGATCTCCTTGTTGACCCTGAGAAAGCCCAGGAATCCGGTCAGCTCGCGGCCCATGAAGATGTTGCGAACGATGGTCTGCTGCACGGCCAGCGCCCGGTCCTGGAACACCGTCTCGATGCCGGCCTCGCGCGAACGCGCGGCGCTCCACCCGGTCACCGGCTTGCCGCGCACGAGGATTTCGCCACTGGTCGGCTTGACCACGCCGGAGAGGATCTTGATCAGCGTCGACTTGCCGGCGCCATTGTCGCCGAGCAGGCCGACGACCTCGCCGCGGTCGACGCTGAGATTGACCCCGCCCAGTGCATAGACCTGGCCATAGGATTTGCTGATGTCGCGCAGTTCGATGAGGCGTTCTGCCATCGGATCCTCGCTTTGATTGTCGCTTGCCGGCTTCGTCGCCAGCGGTCCCACCGGCCGGGGCCTGAGATCCCGGCCGGCGGCTTGGGAGGTCAGCGCAGCGCCTGCTTGGCGAGCTCGGCGACGATCTCGTAATTTTCGGGCGTGACGAAGCCGGCGCCGGTGTCGACATTCATCGGCGCCAGCCCCAGCACCACCTGCTGGCAGAGGCTGAGGATCGGCAGATAGCCCTGCAGGAACGGTTGCTGGTCGGCGGTCAATTGCACCCAGCCGCCCTTGAAGCCCTCGACGATCTGCGGACTGGTGTCAAAGCCGAAATTGAAGATCTCGCCCGCCTTGCGTCCCGCCGCCTGCATGTAGGTCGAGACATTGCCGAGCATCTGCCCGCCGGGATAGCCGACCGCCTTGACGTCGGGATTGTTGAGCAGCGCCGCGGTGATCACCGGAATGGCCAGATTGGGATCGGACGCCCATTCGCCGCTCGGCGGCGAGGACAGCTGGATGACCTCGACGCCGGCCTCCTTGAGCGCCGCCACCGTGCCGCGCTCACGCGCGCCGCGGGCCTCATTCTCGAACGGGCCGATCATGATCGCCTTGTCGCCGGCCTTCAGCTTGCCGAGCTTGAATGCCTCGGCGCCGAGCGCGCGGCCCTGTTGCTCCTGCTGGGCGCCGACATAGCCGCCGCCGAACGCCGCCGTCACCGTTGGCACCGGCACGTTCTGGTACATCATCTTGATGCCGTCCTTGTGCGCCTGTTTGGCGAGCGGCATGATCGACGCGTCGCCGGGGTGGCCCATCATGGCGATGCCGTTGGGCTTGACCGCAATGGCCTCGCGCAGTTGCTGCACCATCTTTTCGATGTCCCACTGGGAGAAGATGTAGTCGACCTTCGGCCCGAGATCGGTCTCTGCCTGCTTGGCGCCATTATAGACGATGGTGCCGAAAGCGTCGCCCTCGGCGCCGCCGACGAAGAAGCGGATGTGGACATCCTTGCACCATTTGGCGTCGAGCGCCTGCGCGGGCAAGGTGGAGATCGCAGCGGCAAGCACCGTGGCGGCGGCCACGACGGTCGAGCGCAGAACGGTCCTTCTCATCGTCATGCTCATGCACTTATCCTCCCTTTTTGTCCTCGCAAGCGAGGGGTTTCGACATTCGCTTCGGCAATGCGCGCTACAGACATCCCGGCCGGCTCCTCCCGCCGGCCGATCCTCACATCGGGTTCGGCAGGTAGCTGGCCCCTCCCCGGCATTGCTTGAGATATTCCAGCGCCCGCACCTGGCCGGTGATCTCGAGGTCGCCGCGATAGACCGGGTCGTGCCAGCCTTCGATATCGATGGCCCCCTTGTAGTCGGCCAGTCGCAATTCGCTGATCACCCGGGTCCAGTCGCTGTCGCCGAAACCGGGCGTGCGCATCTGCACGAAGGGCAGTCGGCCGAACACGCCATGCTCGCGGATCACGTCCCAACGCACCGTCGCGTCCTTGCCGTGCACATGGAAGATGCGCGGCGCCCATTTGCGGATCTGCGGCATCGGATCGATCAGATAGACGAGCTGGTGGCAGGGCTCCCATTCGAGGCCCAGATTGTCGTCCGGCACTTCGTTGAACATCATCTCCCAGGCGTCCGGATTGTGGGCGATATTCCAGTCGCCGGCGGCCCAGTTGCCGTCCATGGCGCAGTTCTCGAAGGCGATGCGGACGCCCTTGTCGGCGGCGCGCTTGGCCAGCGGTCCCCAGACCTCCTTGAAGCGCGGCAGGCTGTCCGGCAGAGGCTTGCCGCGCAGACGGCCGGTGAAGCCGCTGACCATCGAGGTGCCGAACAGATGCGCGTTGTCGATCACCGTCTCCCAGGCCTTGAGCACGCCGCGGTCGACCTCGCCGTCTTCCAGCGGATTGCCGAACACGCCGAGCGAGGACACGGTGACGTCGGCATCGCCGATCGCCTCGCGGATCTGGCCGGCGAGAAGCGGCAGGTCCTTGCCGCCAAGCGTCTGCCAGAAGAAGGGTTGGATGCTCTCGAAGCCGAGCGGCAGGATCTGTTTGACGTAAGCCGCCGGGTCGTCGAGATTGGCCCGCACCATGGTGCCGATCCGGATGTCGAGAAGCGGGTTCGGCGTCATTGTGCGTCCTCTGCGATTGTCACGCGGCGGCCGGTCTCGGCGCTTTCGATGGCGCCGAAAACCATGGCCAGGCTCTTGATGTTGTCGGCGCCGCGCGTTTCCGGCTCGGTGCCGGTCTCGATGGCGTCCACGAAATCCTGGAGAATGCCGAGATGGCCGCCGACGCGATCGGACGCATCGAGCGGCGGCACCGCGATCGGCTGGGTTTTGTCGAACATTCCGTCGCGGCCCGGCATCACTGCTTCTGCCCTCAGGTCGTCATGACCGTCCCAGATGAGGCTGCCGCGCTCGGCGACGATGCGCCATGTACTTTCCCAACTGGTGCGGAAGCCGGCGGCGCACCAGCTGCCGGCATAGGTGAAGACCTTGCCGCGGCCGAGATCGAAGACGGCGCTGGCCGACGATCCCTGCCGGTACCAGGAATTGGCCGGCTCCCATTCCTGGCAATAGACATTGGCCGGCTCGCCGGCGACCATGTAGCGGGCGGCGTCGAAGGTGTGGATCGCCATGTCGAGCAGCAGCACATGCGCCATCTCCTCGCGAAAGCCGCCGAAATGCGGCGCGACGAAGAAGTCGGCGTGGATGCTGGTCGGCGTACCAATGGCGCCGGAATCCAGGAACCTGCGGATGCGCCTGACATCGGCGACATAGCGGCGGTTCTGCACGACCGCATGGATGCGCGCGGCGCGGCGCGCGGCCTCGACGATGGCGCGCGCATTTTCCCGACTGTCGGCGAGCGGCTTTTCCGTCAGCAGATGGCAATTGTGGGCAAAAGCGGAAAAAGCGACTTCGCGCCGGGCGGCTGGAACCACCACGTCGAACACCGCTTGCGGTTTGGTCTGGTCGAGCACGGCGTCGAGATTGCTGCCGATGACGGCATTGGTGAGATCGTATTCGCGCGCCCTCGCCCGTGCCCTCTCGGCATCGAGATCCACGAGGCCGACAAGGGTGAGCCCGTGTATCTGCCTGATGGCATCGAGCCAGGCCTTGCTCATCGCTCCGCAGCCGACCAGGACGACATCGATCATCCAGCGCTCCTCCTCCGCTCGGTCCCTCCAGACCGATCGTCACGGCATTCACGGCAGGACCGTAAACGTTTTTCCGTAAACGTTTACGAGAACACACCCGAAGGCGTAGAATGTCAATTGGCCGTTGGCGAAAATCGTCCTGTCGCCTTGGCCTCAGCGGCCACCGGTGCTAGCCAAGCAAGGGGAGTACAGTCACTTGGCATCCAGCATTCACGACCTTGCCCGTCACCTGAACATTTCGATCGGCACGGTGTCGCGAGCGCTGAACGGCCGCGCCGACGTCAATGCCGACACGCGCCAGCGCGTGCTCGAGGCGGCCAGGACGCTCAACTATTCGCCGAACCAGTCCGGCCGCAGCCTGAGGCAAGGCGCCACCCATTCGATCGCCTTCATGCTGCAGCCGCATCCCGGTGACCAGCAATATGGCGAGCCGTTCTTCATTCCATTCCTGATCGGGCTGCAGGCCAGGCTTGCCGAAAGCGGGCTCGACCTGACCGTGGTCATGGGGGCGCCGGGCGACTACCAGCAGGAGCGCCTGCGCCGTGTCGTCGAAACGCGCCGCGCCGACGCGGTGCTGCTGGCCTGGACGCGGCGCGAGGACGAGCGCATCGACTATCTCACGCAAGCCGGCTTTCCCTTCGCCACGCTCGGCCGCAGTCGCTCCGGGGCCAAGTCCTATCCTTCCCTCGACCTCGATTTCGAGAAGGCCGGCGCCGACGCCGTCGACCGCCTGGTGGCGCGCGGCCACCGCCGCATCGCAGCCGTCCGTCCGTCGCTCGACCTCAACTTCGGCTATTTGTTCCTGGCCGGCTACCGCAAGGCCCTAAAGCGGCACGGCATCGAGATCGACCCCGAGCTGATCGCCTCCGGCTTCATCAACGAGGCCGGCGGCTACGAGGTGACGCCTCAGGTGATGCGCTCCAAGGCCCCGCCGACCGCCATCATCTTCAACAATGACGCAATGGCGCTGGGCGGCTGCAAGGCGCTGGCCGAGATGGGCATCAGGCCGGGTCAAGACATGGCGGTGACCGTCATCGTCGACACGCCGCTCTGCCGCTATTTTTCCCCGGCGCTGACCGCCTTCCGCCCGGCGCTGGAGCCAATGGGACAACGCCTCGCCGAAATGCTGCTGGCGTCGCTTCCCGCCTTCGCCGGCCCGGAGGGGCCGCGGATCATCCGCGAGGTCTGGCCGCTGGAGCTGGTCGCACGCGACAGCGATTGATGGTGGCAGCAGGACCGCCGATGTCGTCCTCCCCTCAAACAGCACACCGGTGCCGCAGTGCACCGGCCGCAACCTTGAATGCGCGGGAGGCGCTGTAGGCTCCGGATCGCGCCACAACCAGGGCGATCAGCGAGAGCCGGCCTTAAGACACCGGCGCCGCTCCGCCCTCTGCCGTGCGCCGCGCGATAAACTCATCCAGCACGCCGGCGGTGGCGGCAGCCGTTGCCGGCGGCGCGAAATCGGAAAGCACCCGCCTCCAGACGCCGGTGGCGCGCTCGCTCGCCGTCTTCGACCCACTTTGCGTCCAATTGCCGAAATTCGACCAGTCGGCCACCAGCGGTTCGTAGAAGGCGGTGCGGTAGCGCACCATGGTGTGGCCGGCCGAGAAGAAATGGCCGCCCGGCTGCACCTCGGCGATCGCCTCGAAACCGATGGCATCGCTGTCACCCGGGGTTACGGCACAGAGTTCAGCCACCGTCTGCAGCGCCTCGATGTCGGTGATCAGCTTCTCGAAGGAGACACTGAGGCCGCCCTCCAGCCAGCCGGCGGCATGGATGCACATCGTCGCCCCAGCCAGTACCGAACCCCACAGCGCGAACTGCGTTTCGTGCGCGGCCTGCGCATCCGAGATGTTTGCGGCACTGCCGCCGCCGGACCGCCACGGCAGTCCGGTGAAGCGCGCCAGCTGGCCGGCGCCCAGCGTCGCCTTGACATGCTCGGGCGTACCGAAGGCCGGCGCACCGGATTTCATGTCGACATTGGAAGAGAACGAGCCATAGACGACCGGCGCACCCGGCCGCACGATCTGCGCCAGCGTCAGCCCGGCCAGCGCTTCGGCGTGCTGCAGCGTCAACGCGCCGGCCACCGTGATCGGCGCCATGGCGCCTGCCAGGCAGAACGGCGTGATGACGGAGATTTGGCCCGCGCGGGCGAAATCGATGATGCCTTGCGCCATCGGGATGTCGAGCTGGCGCGGCGAGTTGGTGTTGATGACGGTGTAGCAATATGCATTTGCCAGAAACTCGTCCTGCGACAGGCCGCGCGCCAGACGAAGCATCTCGAACCCGTCCTGGACTTGCGGCGTGCCGCGCGCGAAGACGAATGGAAACTTGTCCGACAGCGTCAGCTGCGCGCGGTTGACGGCATAGTGCCGAAAGCGGTTGTCGACATCCTGCGGTTCGATGCAGGGCCCCAGCATATGCAGCACGTCGAAATGCTGCACCAGCCGCATGAGATCCTCGAAATCCGCCAGTGTTCCCGGCCGCCGGCCGCGCTCGAGATCGGTGACGTTCGGCGCCCCGCATCCGGCCAGGAAGGTCATCGAGCCGAGCTCCAGCGTCAGATCGCGGGCGCGCGAACCGGCGTGAGCGTGGATCGATCTCGGCGCCGAGGCGAGTGCCGTCGTCACCATGTCGCGCCCGATGCGCACCATGTCGGTGTCCGGATCGACCAGCGCGCCGGCGCTGGCGAAAAGCTCACGCGCCTGCGGCAGCAGCACCTTGATGCCGAGCTCTTCCAGCACCCGCAGCGCGGTGTCGTGAATCGCGGCCACCTGATCGTCCGAAAAGATCGGCTGCGGCAGGAACGGGTTCTTCAGCGAATGGTAATTCGGCCGGCGGCTGCTTTCGCTGCCGGCCTCGCCCGTGCGTCCACGCCGGCGTTCGCGCCTGCCATCCCGTGCCGCGTCATCGACCATCGGAAATCCTCCTCATTGCCGCATTGCCTTGCCCTCGGGATCGTAGGGCGAGGCCGCGACGACATGCGCCGGCCGTTCCTCACCCACGACATTTACGGAGAGCGCGGTGCCCTCGCCTGCAACATCGCGGTCGACCAGCGCCAGCGCCAGGCTCTTGCCGACCGTATAGCCATAGCCGCCCGACGTGACGAAGCCGACGCGTCGGCCCTGATACCAGACCGGCTCGAAGCCGCTGGCGTCGGCGTCGAACGCATCGATTTCCAGGGTCACAAGGCTTTGGCCGCTACCGGCCTCGCGCTGTTTCAAGGCAGCTTCGCGGCCGATGAAGTCGCTCTTGCCGAAAGCGATGAACCGGTCGAGACCGGTCTGGCCCGGCGTGTAGCCTTGCGTGAATTCGCGCGACCAGATGCCAAAGCTCTTCTCCAGCCGCAGCGCATTGAGCGCATAGTAGCCGATTTCGGCAAGGCCCAGATCCTCGCCAGCGCCCAGCAGCGTGTCGCGCAGAGTGGCATGCATGGTCACGGGGCAACTGATTTCGAAGCCGAGTTCGCCTGATATCGACAGCCGCGCAACACGTGCCTGCACCATGCCGATATCAAATGCGCCGCAGGCCATGAACGGCAGCGCTGCGCCGGAAACATCCTGATGCGTCGTTCGCTCCAGTATTTTGCGCGCGTTCGGCCCGGTCAGCAGAAAGCCGCTCATCGTGTCGGACAGGTCGGCGACGGTGACGCCTTCAGCCGCATGGCTCTCGAACCAGCGCATGTGGAATTCCCGGAGATAGTAGGAGCCCATCAGCCAATAGCTGCCGCCGCCCCAGTTGAAGACGGTGAGGTCGCCCTTCAGCCGTCCGTCAAGACCGAGCATTGGCGCCAGGCCGGCCCGTCCGGGTTTCGGCAGCTTGCAGGCGAGCAGCCGGTCGAGCCAGGCTTCCGCACCTGGCCCCGCCACCGCATAGCGCGAATAGGCCGAGATATCGACGAGACCGGCGGCGCGCCGCACCTGCAGCGCCTCGTCGCCGACGATGTCGAAGGCGTTGGAGCGCCGCAGCGTCGTGTTCTCGGCAAATCCCATCGGCGCGAAATAGGCCGGGATTTCCAGCCCCCAGGAAGCCGTCCATTCGCATCCCGCGGCCGTCATGCCGTCATAGGCGCCGGGGCGTTTCAGCGGCCGGCCGGCGGGCAGCCGTTCATTGGGAAAGGTCATGACGAAGCGGCGCGAATAGAACTGGCGCGTGGTCTGCTTGAGATATTCCCGGTTGGCGGCGAAGGCGCCGTAGCGGGCGATGTCCATGCCAAAAATGTCGGCCTGCGGTTCGCCGTAAATCATCCATTCGGCCAGCGACTTGCCGACGCCGCCGCCCTGGCTGAAACCGGCCATGACGCCGCAGGCGACCCAGTAATTCTTCAGCCCCCGCACCGGCCCGACAATCGGATTGCCGTCCGGGGTGAAGGTGAAGGCACCGTTGACCCATTTGCGGATGCCGGCAGTCGCCAGGCAAGGGAAGCGCTCATGCGCCTTGGCGAGTTCCGGGCTGATGCGATCGATGTCTTCCGGGATCAGCTCGATGCCGTAGTCCCATGGCGCACCATCCATGTTCCAGTGCTTCGGATTCTGCTCGTAAACGCCCAGCAGCACGCCCTTGCGCTCCTGCCGGAGATACGAAAAGCCATCGAGATCGACGGCGATGCCGATTTCCCTGTCCAGCGCCGCGATCTCGGGAATGTCCTCAGTGATGAAATAATGGTGCTCCATCGGCGTCACCGGCAGGTCGACGCCGGCCATGCGGCCGAGCTGCTTTGCCCACAGCCCGCCGGCATTGACGACATGCTCGGCGATGATGGTGCCCTGCTCCGTGATGACATCCCAGCGACCGTCGGCGCGCGGCTTCAACTCGACGACCCGGTTGCGCAGGATGATGTCGGCGCCGCGCTTCTTCGCAGCACCCGCATAGGCATGCGTCGTGCCGTACGGGTCGAGATGGCCTTCGTTGGAATCATGCAGCCCGCCAAGCACACCGGTGACGTCGACGATCGGGCAGATCGTCTTGATCTCATCGGGCGTTACCAACCTAGCGGTCTCGATGCCGACCGACTGGAACACCGCCCAGGCCGATTTCAGCCACTCCCAGCGCGCGGGATCGCTGGCGATGTTGACGCCGCCCTTCATGTGCAGGCCGATATCCCAGCCGGATTCGGCCTCGATCTCCCGGTAGAGATTGATGGTGTAGTCCTGCAGCGCCGCCACGTTGGGATCCGCGTTGAGCGAATGGAAGCCTGCCGCCGCGTGCCACGTCGAACCGGCCGTCAGTTCGGCGCGCTCGATCAGCGCCACATCCCTCCAGCCGAACCGCGTCAGGTGATAGAGCACCGAGGCTCCAACCACGCCACCTCCGATGACGACTGCGCGGTAGTGCGACTTCAAGGCTTCCCCTCCACGGTTAGTCCGAAGGCTGGAGCATATATTCACTGGACATAAGTGTCTAGTGCCGCGCGCGCGCATCGTTTTTCGTCGACCGCCGGCATGCACCGCGCGCTGTCACGTAAGCATCATGTTCGCGCCGTAGACCGCGTTTCGGGGAGGCCTGCGCGGCATCATCGATGTCGCGCCTCGCGGCACATCCGTCACAAAGAGGATTATCCATGAAACACCTGTACCGAACCGCGTCGCTCGGCGTCGCGCTGGCCTTGTTCACCGCCTTGACGCCGGCGCTCGCCGACAGCACCGCGACCGTCGGCGGCCTCGTCAACAAGGGGCTGGTCGGTGTCGGCCGCATCCCGGCCGCTCAGCGCGACAAGTTCGGCGAGACCTTCGGCTCGGGCTCCGGCATGGCGATCGACACATCAGGCTGGACGCACGGCGCCGATGGTTACAAGGGTTCGCTCTGGCTGCTGCCCGACCGCGGCTACAATGTCGTCGGCACCACCGACTACCGGCCGCGCCTCAACACCATCGGCATAGAATTCATGCCGACCGCATTGGGTGCCGCACCCGCTGCCGGCCAGGAGCAGACGGGCGTCAAGGCGACGCTCGCCGACACCATGCTGCTCACCGACGACAAGGGCGCTGATGCCACCGGCCTCGACCCGCTCAACGGCGTGCGCGCGGCAAGCGGCGACATGCCGATCCTGCCGCAAGCCGACAATGGCAAGCTGGCGCTCGACAACGAGGCGATCGTGCGGCTGCCCGATGGTTCGATGTTCATCTCCGACGAATACGGCCCGAACATCTATCGGTTTTCCGCCGACGGGCATCTGCTGTCGGCAACCCAGCCACCGGCCGCCCTCGTGCCGATGCGCCACGGCACGCCGAACTTCGCCTCGGACAATCCGGGACCCGGTGCCGCCGAGCCCGATCCGAAGGATCCCGAAACCGGCCGCCAGAACAACCAGGGCCTTGAAGGCATGGCACTGACGCCGGACGGCAAGTTCGTGATCGCCGTGCTGCAGTCGGCGACAAGGCAGGACGGCGGCGATTCGCCCGCCACGCGCCAGAACACCCGCGCCCTGGTCTACGACGCATCCGACCTCGGCCATCTCAAGCTGGCGCATGAGTATGTCGTGCCGCTGCCGGTGTTCAAGGATGCCAAGGGCAAGACCAAGGTCGCCGCGCAGAGCGAGATCGTGGCACTGTCGGATCAGACCTTCCTGATGCTGGCGCGCGACAGCGGCAACGGCCAGGGCCTGAAGGGCGATGCCTCGCTCTATCGCCAGGTCAACGTCGTCGACCTATCCACCGCGACCGACATCGCCGACAGCGCCTTCGATGCCGCTGACAAGCCGGTCGCCCCCAAGGGCGTCGTCGACCCATCGGTGACACCGGCCAAGCTGACGCCATTCATCGACATCAACGACAGTGCCGAGCTCGGCCGCTTCGGCCTGCACAATGGCGCGCCGAACGACAAGAACAACCTGTCCGAGAAGTGGGAGGCGATGTCGGTGGTCAGCGTGCTCGATGCGAAGCTGCCCGACGACTACTTCCTGTTCGTCGCCAACGACAACGACTTCCTTGCCCAGGACGGTTTCCAGGTCGGCGCGCCCTACAAGGCGGAAGACGGCGCCAATGTCGACACCATGTTCCTGGTCTATCAGGTCACGCTGCCGGGTCTGGCCAAGAAGTAACGACCACTGCACGGACGGGCGCGCTTGGCGCGTCCGCTGGGGCAGCGGCTGATATGAACGGGGGGCAGCGGCTTTCAGCCGTGCGGCGCGTTCGCAAGGGTGCATCTCGGTCCCGCCTGCGATATCATCGTGGACTGGATCCAAATCACCATCCGCCGAGCTGCCCGCCATGGACGAAAAAATGCCCGCGCGCCGGGGCACCGGCGACCTGACCAGCGGCCCGATCCCGCGCACGCTTCTGCTGTTCGCCCTGCCGGTGCTCGGCTCCAACGTGCTGCAGTCGCTCAACGGTTCGATCAACGCCGTCTGGGTCGGCCGTTTCCTCGGCGAATCGGCGCTGACCGCCACCTCCAACGCCAACCTCGTCCTGTTCCTGATCCTCGGCACTGTGTTCGGCATCGGCATGGCGGCCACCATCCTGGTGGCCCAGTCGGTCGGTGCCCGCGACCTGCCCGAGGCGCGCCGCATCGTCGGCACCAGCGCGACGTTCTTCTTCCTCGTCTCGGTTGTCTTCGCGGTCTGCGGCTGGATCTGGGTCGACGCCATTCTCAACACGCTCGGCACACCGGCCGATGCCTTGCCGCTGGCGCGCTCCTATCTGCGCATCATCTTCGTCGCCGTGCCGATGATGAACCTTCTGTCCTTCGTCATGACCGTGCTGCGCGGTGCCGGCGATTCACGCACGCCCTTCTTCTTCATGGCGCTGGCCGTCGTCCTCGACATCGTGCTCAACCCATTGCTCATCGCCGGCATCGGGCCGTTTCCCGAACTCGGTATCGCCGGCTCCGCCACGTCGACGCTGATCGGCCAGACGGTAAGCGTGATCGCCATCCTGATCGTGCTCTATGTGCGCAAGCATCCGCTGCGGCTGGCCGGCGCCAACCTCGCTCTGCTGCGGCCCGATCCCACCTTGCTGCGCATCGTCGTCTTCAAGGGCGTGCCGATGGGTCTGCAGATGATCGTCATCTCCGCGGCTGCATTGACAGTGATGGGCATGGTCAACTCCAACGGCTCGCAGGTCGCGGCCGCTTACGGCATCGCCGCCCAACTGTGGACCTACATCCAGATGCCGGCGCTCGCCATCGGCGCCGCGGTGTCCTCGATGGCGGCACAAAATGTCGGCGCCGGGCGCTGGGACCGGATCGGCCGCATCGCCGCCTCCGGCGTCGGCTTCAACCTGGTCCTGACCGGCGCGCTGGTTGCCGTGCTGTCGGTTTTCGACCGTTCGGTGCTGAGCCTGTTCCTGAGCAGCGATAGTGCTGCGATCGACATCGCCGTCCACATCAACAATGTCGCCTCGTGGTCGTTCATCCTGTTCGGCATAACCATCGTGCTGTTTGCCACCGTACGAGCCACGGGTGCCGTGATGCCGCCGCTGATCATCCTGGTCATTTCGGTGCTGATCGTGCGCACCGGCTTTGCCTATTTCATGCGTGGCGTGATCGGCGAGGAAGCGCTGTGGTGGAGTTTCCCGGTGGGTTCGATCAGCTCGCTTGTACTGGCCGCTGCCTACTACCGTTTCGGCCGCTGGCGCACCACGCACATGATCGAGAACAGGCCGGCCGCCGGCGAGCCGCCGGACACCGGTCTTGGCGTGCCGCGCGGACGCGCGCATCTTTCGCCTGAAACACCGAACGGCTGAAGCCAACCCGGTTCCGCTGGACAGCTCCAGGGCTCAACGCCCGTGTTGTTTCAGCTCAAAAGCCGGTGCCACCAACGCAAACGCCACGATCACGCCGGCGAATGCCAGGCTGGCAGTGATAGGACTGGCATAGGTCGAAACGATGCCGATGCCGATGACGGGCAAGGCGTTGCCGACAAAGCAGCAGATGAAGAAGCTGGACACCACTTCGGCGCGACGAGCCTTTGGCGCGATCTCGTTCACCACTTGCAGCCCGCCACGGTAACCAAGCGCCGCCGCAACGCCGCAACAGGCCGTCGCAGCAACCATCAGTGCCATCGAGGCCAGTGTCTGCGCCGCCACCACCAACGAGACGCTTGGGATCATCAATGCCAGCGCAGCCAGCATCGCTTTGTTGCTCTTCATGTGCATCAGAACGACAATGCTGATCGCGGTGACGATCGCCAGTTCGAAGAACAGCGCGCCGGCGACGGCGTGGTTGGTCACATGCAGCTGCTGCGCCAGGATGCTCGGCGCCAACGCGGCGTAGAACCCGACCAGCGCCATCGCGCCGAAGCCGGTCACCGCCGGCGCGACGAAGCGCGCACGGATTTCCTCCGGGACGGAAAGTTGCGGCCGCAAGGAAAGCCGCCGCAGGCCGCCCGGCTTCGCCACCGTTTCGCGAGTGCGCCAGACCAGGATCGTTACCACCAAAAGTGCTGCCAGATAGACGATGAAGATCAGCCGCAACGGCCATGGCTCATATTCAGCCAGAAGTCCCGAAATCAGTGCGCCGAAGCCGAGGCCGAGGAAATTGGTGCTGGTGGCGATCACACTGGCGCGCGACTTGTCCGCGCCGGGAAGAAGCTCGGCAATCCACGCAGTTCCGGTCCCCGCGCCGACGCCGATGCCAAGCCCGCTCAGGATGCGGGCGACGTCGAGCGAGACGACGTTTCCGGCAAACAGGAAGACAAGCGCACTGACGATGGCGACAAGCATCGCCGCCAGGCTCGCGGGCCGGCGCCCGACGACATCGGACACCCCGCCGAACATCACCAATGCCGCCAGATTGCCGACGACATACACGGCGTAGATCAGCGTCAGGGTGATTTGTGAAAAGCCGAATTGCTGCTTGTACACGATATAGAGCGGCGTCAGCACCGTGCTGCCGGCAAACAGCACCGCAATCATCGCGGCGACGGTGGGGATTGCAAGAGCGTCGCCACCTACTCCTTCGTGCGTATGCGCAAAATTGCGAATGGCCATGGCCAACCTCGTCACCAATTTCGGGGATCGAGGATTTAACGCGGTTTCATCCACGACGTTCCAGCCGACAGGGAGGCTCCTGACAGCACCGTGGACATTGCTTGAGCGGGATATCTGCCGGCTGAACAGGCTCGGATCGGGGCCAGCGGCTCCGATCCGTCATCTATCGCTCAACCGGTCGGCCTCACCTGCAGGGGAAGCCGGGCGCGATCTTGCACTTGCCGGGGCGCGGCTTGTGCGGCGGGCGATGGTGCGGAGGACGGTGCGGCCTGTGCTGCCAGTGCGGCCGATGCGGCGGGCGCACGATGATGATCGGCGGGCGAACGATCTGGGAGCGTTCGAGATAACCGGCGCTGGCCCAGCCGCTCACGCCGCCGCCGTGGATTCTACACCAGCCCGGCTGGCAGCCGGTGACATTGACCCTGAAGCCGGCGGGCAGCGTTCCGACCCTGGCGTATCCCGCTCCCGGCCCGCTGCGGACGTTGAGGTTGGTCGAGGTGTGGGCGCTGTAGGCGAAGGCCGCGGCCGACGTCCCGAAGACCGCGGCCAGGATGGTCGCGACCACAAGCAGAAAACGAAATCTCATCAGTCCCCTCCATTCGAATCCCAGCCGTACATCTGCTTCGGCCAAGACTGCCCTGCAAGAGGAGCGGCCAAGCCAAGAAAAGTCAACGGTGGGCGGCCGTAATCGTCCTGACCAGCGGGACTGATGCCGGATTTTCCTTGGACATGGTTGAGGAATTCCCCGGTTGCCATTTATTGGCTCCCCAACATCCGCTAGCGTTTACTCTCTCTTTCGACAATTCATCGCGGGCAAAGGTGGGATCCATGGGCAAAGGCAGGGTCGAGGCATTCACCGATGGTGTCGTGGCCATCATCATCACCATCATGGTGCTTGAGTTGAAAGTGCCGCATGGCGAGGACTTCTCCGCCCTGGTGCCGTTGTGGCCGATCTTCTTCTGCTACGTGCTGTCCTTCATCAATGTCGGCATCTACTGGAACAACCTGCACAACATGTTCCACGCCGTGCAGCGGGTCGACGGGCGCGTGCTGTGGGCCAACCTCAATCTGCTGTTCTGGCTGTCGCTGATGCCGGTGACCACAGCCTTCATGGGCGAGAACCACTTTGCGCCGGTGCCGGTCGCGGTCTATGGCACCGACCTCGCGCTATGCGCCATCGCCTACACCATACTCGCCGCCGCGCTGCATCGCCTGCACGGCAATGATACCGCTTTTGCCAAGGCGCTGGGTACTGACCGCAAGGGGAAGCTCTCCCTGGCTGTCTACATCGCAGCCGTCGTGCTGACCTTCGTCAGCCAGTGGATCGGCGTCGCGCTCTATGTGCTGGTCGCGATGATATGGCTCGTACCGGATACGCGCTTTGCGCGGGTGATTGAAAAGTAGCTGTCTTCACGCATTTTCAAGGCAAAGCGTTGCACGTCTTTCCCAGAGTTGCGCTACTTGCGCATCGCTTTCAGTTTTTCCGCCACCGATGCGGCAAGGTCGGCATAGCGCTCCTCCAGCCGTTCCGCGGCCTTGATGATCGAGAAATCATGGCCGAACTTTTCCAGCGCCATGCGCAGCTTCTCGACGAACTCGGCTTGTTTCTCCAGGGCGGAAAAGAGCGTCTTCACCTGCGTTTCGCTGATGTCGGGATTGGCCAGCATCTGCGGCACCTCGCGGCCCATCTGGTCGCCAATGGCGGTCTGTTCTTTCAGGATTGCAACCCAGTCCGTCAATCAGGAAATCTCCGTTTGTCCCCAGGGCTAAAGTTTGTTTTGTCCCCAGGGCAAAATCTCTTTTGCGGAGGCAAAGGGCAACATGCGCAGCCTCGACCGAACTGGTCAACCCGACAAGGCGAGCAGAGGCTTGCACCGACCGGTTCCGGCGCTAAGTTCGGCGCATCGAACAAGGAACCCATCGCTCATGATCACCGACGCCGAGATCCAGACCGCCCTGCCCGCGCTTGCCCCGGGCAATGCCGCCGTGATCACCGGCGCCGCCAGCGGCATCGGTCTGGCGGCCGCCAAGCGGCTTGCACTGATGGGCATGAAGATCGTGCTGGCCGACATTGGCGGCGCGCGGCTTGACGACGCCTCGCGCGCCGTTTCTGCGATTGCCGGCGACGATGCCGTGCTTGCCGTCGCCGCCGACGTTTCGAAGGCGGATGAGGTGGACCGCCTCGCCGAGAGGGCGTTCGGCGCCTTCGACGGCGTGTCGCTGCTGATGAACAATGCCGGCGTCGGCGACAATCCCGGAAAGCCATGGGAAAACCGCGACGCCTGGAAACGGCTGCTGGACATCAATTTCTGGGGCGTCGTGCATGGCGTGGAGGCCTTCGCGCCGCGCATGCTGGCCTCGGCCGGGCCGGGTCTGATCGTCAACACCGGCTCCAAGCAAGGCATCACCACGCCGCCCGGCAATCTTGCCTACAATGTCTCCAAGGCAGGGGTGAAAACCTTCACCGAGGGCCTGGCGCATGCGTTACGCAACGAACCCGGCGCCCATGTCGCTGCCCATCTGCTGATCCCCGGCTTCACCTTTACCAGCCTGACCGAGGGCGCGACGGAAAAACCGGCCGGCGCCTGGACCGGCGAACAGGTTGTGGATTTCATGCTGGAATCCCTGACCAGAGGCGATTTCTACATCCTGTGCCCGGACAATGAGGCGGCCCGCCCGCTGGATGAAAAGCGCATGGCCTGGGCGATCGGCGATATCATTGAGAACCGCCCAGCCCTGTCGCGCTGGCATCCGGACCACAAGGACAGTTTCGCGGCGTTCATGAAGGGCTGATTTTCAGGCCGCCTGCTTTTTCGACCCGCGCTTTTTCGCCACAACCTTCTTCGCCGCCATGTCGGCGATCTGTTCGTCATGCCGCTTTGCAGCACGCTCGCATTTGGCGCGGATTTCCTCGACTTCGGATTCGGTCAGATGCTCGATGCCGATGAAGTGGTTGTGGCCCTTGCCGACCCGGATCAGTTCGTCGAGCTTGGCCTGGATCGCCGCGCCGTCGCGGTTCTGAGTGTTCTGGATCAGGAAGACCATCAGGAAGGTGATGATGGTCGTGCCCGTGTTGATGACGAGCTGCCAGGTGTCCGAAAAGCCGAAGAACGGACCGCTCACCGCCCAGACGATGACGATCAGGCAACAGAGGGCGAATGTCGGCGGCAGGCCGGCTATGCGGGCGACCCAGTTGGCGACCTTGGTGAAATGCTTTTCCATCTATCGAAATCCTCAACGCTGCGGCGCGATGAGAACAATCAGCGACCGTTTCAGGTTCCCGATGCAAGCAAATACCTCAGGTACAATTGCCTACACGCATAGGGAGAATAGCCTGGAAAACACGCCTTATGGGTTCAATGTCACAATGACCCTGCAGGCGAGAGTGCCTGTTCCTTCCGCTTCACAGCGGTTTAACTCCAGCCCCTTCCGCTGCGCCACCCCCGCATGGCGGAAGGGGTTTCAGTCCGGCGGGCCTTGAAGCGCGTCGCCCGACTCCGTCTCAACGCTACGCACTTGAACTGGTCAGACGGCGTCGTTTTCCCAGCGGTCGAGGAACGCTTCGATCGGCATTGCCTGCATGTCGGGAACCGCTCTGGCGAGCTTTTCGACCGGCCAGTCCCACCAGGCGAGAGCTTCGATCCGCGCCGCCATATCCGGAGCGAAGCGTGGCCGGAGTGCCTTCGCCGGCACGCCGGCGACGATCGCATAGGACGGCACGTCACGCGTCACCACGGCGTTGGCGCCGATGACGGCACCGTTGCCGATGGCGACCCCAGGCATGATCACCGCGCCGTGGCCGATCCAGACATCATGGCCGATGGTCACCGCTTTCGCTTGCCGCCGCTCGCGGAAGGCGGCATCGACGCCCAGCCAACGAAAATACTCGTTCGGCCGGTAGCTGAGCTTGTGCTGGGTCAGCCGCTCTATGGGATGCTCCAGCGCATTGATGCGGCTGTTGGCGGCGATCGAGCAGAATTTGCCGATCGTCGTGTAGATCGCTTCCGAATGGCGTTCAAAATAAGAGAAGTCGCCGACATTCACCTCGCGCAGCACCACTCGCTCGCCGATCGAGGCATAGCGGCCGAGCTTGCACGCCTTCAGCTCCGCGGTCGGATGGATGCGTGGCTCGGGGTCTTTCGGGACGAGGTTTTCGGAACGGTCCATGCCGGCGGCTTTACCCCCGAGCGATTGGTCCCGCAAGCGGGACCAATCGTCCGAAGGTCGGCAGCCTGTTACGGCTTGCCTTTGCTCCACACCACGTTCTGACCGTAGAGCGGCACGGTGGTGACCGACATTTTGGCCGAGCCGTTCTGCACCTGGCGCGAATGCGAGAGATAGATCAGCGTCTCGTTGGCCTTGTCGTAGATGCGGTTCACCACCTGCTTCTTCCAGATCAGGCTGATGCCTTGCTTGAACACTTCCTCGCCGCCCTCTCTCATGTCGATGTCACCGATGGTGATCGGACCGGTCTGGCGGCATGAGATCGAGGAATCGGACGGATCCTCGAACCAGTTGCCCTTGTGCAGGCGATCGATGATGCCGCGATCGAAATAGGAGACATGGCAGGTCACGCCCTCCACTTTCGGATCCTTGATCGCTTCGACGATGATGTCGTTGCCGAGCCAGTCGACGCCGATCTTGCCGACTTCCTCGGCGACCGCGGCACCGGCGCCAAGGACAACGCACGCGGCCAATGCGCCGCCGATCAGTTTTCGCCCAATCAGTCCGTGCCCAACCAGTCGTCGCAAACTAGCCTCCTGCGGTTCGAGTTGCCGGTCACAGGTGGGGCGAGCAGCCCGGCTTTGCAAGCAGATAGGTCGACACCGCCGCGGTTGCGGCAACGCGGCACTTTGCCTGTGCGAGGCCGAACCGCTAAGACTGTCGCACAGGCGCGGCATTGAGCCGGCGCGGCGATTTCTGCAGACGGACTTTTGATGATGATGCGTTCTATCCTGGTCGGCATTCTCGTCCTGATGGCGGCCGGCATCGGCTGGCTGACCTTCGACTGGTACCGCGGCCACTATGGCGGCGAACCGTTCGGGGCCGCCTTCACCCTGGTCGACCAGAAAGGCACGCCGATCACCGAAGCCGCCTTCAGGGGGCAGCCCAGCGTCGTCTTCTTCGGCTTCACCCATTGCCCCGAGGTCTGCCCGACCACGCTGTTCGAACTGGCCGGCTGGCTGAAGACGCTCGGCGACGACGGCAAGAACCTGCACGCCTATTTCGTCTCGGTCGATCCCGAGCGCGACACGCCGGAAGTGATGAACGCCTATGTCAGCAATTTCTCCGACCGTATCGTCGGCATCACGGGCGCTCCGGACAAGGTCCATGCCATGGCCAAGTCGTTCGGCATCTACTGGAAGAAGGTCGACACCGGCGACGGCGACTACACGATGGACCACACCGCCTCGGTGCTGCTGCTCAACGCCAATGGCGACTTTGCCGGCACCATCGCCTACGGCGAAAGCGCCGATACGGCCATCGCCAAGCTGAAGCGGCTGGCGGCGAAAGGCTGATTACCTTTTCATGACCCAGACGCGCCTTTACTTCACCACCGGAAAGATCGAGTCCGTCAGCATTTTCGCGGCGCTTGAGGCAGCCTTCGAGGAAGAGGGGCTGCCGATCGCCGTCCTGGAGGTCGACGAGGACAAGGACATCCACGAAGTGTCGCTCTATGCCGATGGCGACGTCGATGCGGTCGAGACCCGCTTGAACGAGATCCTTGCCGGCCTTTCCCTATCGAAGCCGATCAAGCGCGAGGCCCTGCCCGACATCGACTGGGTGGCGCATTCGCTGGAAGAGCTGAAGCCGGTGCGTGCCGGCCGTTTCTTCGTCCACGGCGCGCATGACCGCCGCAAGCGCCACAGCGGTGAACTGGCCATCGAGATCGAGGCCGGCCTCGCCTTCGGCACCGGTCACCACGGCACCACAGCCGGCTGCCTGGAAATGCTGGAGAAAGTGGTGCGGCGCGAGCATCCGCGCAATGCGCTCGACCTCGGCACCGGCAGCGCGGTGCTGGCGATCGCCGTCGCCAAGCTGGCGCATATTCCTGTGCTGGCCACCGACATCGATCCGGTGGCGGTGCGGGTGGCTGCCGCCAATGCGCGGCTCAACCACGTCAAGGCACTGGTGGAAACAGCAACCGCGCCTGGCTTTCACCATCCGATCTTCGGCAAGCGCGCGCCCTTCGATCTGATCGTCGCCAACATATTGGCGCGGCCGCTGATGCGGCTGGCGCCGCAAATGGCTGGTCACATCGCACTTGGCGGCTCGGTCGTGCTGTCAGGCATCCTCGAGCGTCAGCGCGACGCCGTCATATCGGCCTATGTCGGCCAGAATTTTCGCCACGTGCGCACCTTGCACCGCGAAGGCTGGGTGACGATCCATCTGAAGCATTGAGGCATGCAGGCCGGCAACGACCGAGCTTGGACCAAGTTCCGCCGATTGTCAGCCAAGCGATGCTGTAGCAGGTTGCGCCCAGCGGAAATCGATTCCGATTTCCGCGACCGTACGCTACGGTTGCGCTGACCGCAGGAGGCCCACAATGTTCCAGACCTTCGATTCCGCCGGCGACCCGGCCGTCGGCAAGCCACGCCTGGCGCTGCTGCGCCAATGGCTTGAAGCCAACGGGCTGGACGGCTTCATCGTGCCGCGTGCCGACGAGCATCAGGGCGAATATGTCGCCGACCGCTCGGCGCGGCTGAAATGGCTGACCGGCTTCAGCGGCTCGGCCGGTGTCGCCATCGTCCTGCGCGACCGCGCCTTCGTCTTTGTCGACGGGCGCTACACGCTGCAGGTGCGCAGCGAGGTCGATCTCGACGTCTTTTCGATCGAAAGCCTGGTCGACAATCCCCCGGCCGTCTGGCTGAAAGACAATCTTGGCAAGGGCGCACGGCTCGGCTTCGATCCATGGCTGCACACGATCAGCGAGGTCAAGGCGCTGCAGGCCTCGGCCGACAAATCAGGCGCGGTGCTGGTGCCGCTCGACAAGAACCCGATCGACATCATCTGGAAGGATCAGCCCGAGGCGCCGGTGGCACCCGTCGAGCTTCACCCGATCGGCTTTGCCGGCGAGCTTGCCAAGGACAAGCTGGCGCGGCTGGCGGCGGCAATCGCCAAGGATGGTGCCACCCATGCGGTGCTGACCGACCCCTCCTCCATCGCCTGGGCCTTAAACATCCGTGGCGGCGACGTGCCGCACACGCCGCTGGCGCTCGGCTTCGCCATCCTCGCCGCCGATGGGTCGCACCAGCTTTTCATGGATAAGCGCAAGTTCTCGCGCCAGGTCGCGGCCTACCTCACCCAGCTCGCCGAGCCGCATGAGCCCGGCGAATTCGAAGCGGCGATTGCGGCACTTGCCAAGAGTGGCGCGAAAATCGCGCTCGATCCGGTGCTGGCGGCCGACAGGCTGCGCATGCTGGTCGAGGCCAATGGCGGCACCGTGATCGCCGCAGCCGACCCCGCCCGCATCCCGCGCGCCACCAAGAACCAGGCCGAAATCAACGGCTCGCGCGCCGCGCATCGGCGTGACGGTGCCGCCGTGGCGAAGCTTCTGTGCTGGCTGGAGCGGCAAAAACCCGGATCGCTCGACGAGATATCGGTGGTCACCCGGCTGGAGGAACAGCGCCGGCAGACCGGCGAAGAGACCCAGATGCCGTTGCGCGATGTCTCCTTCGACACCATTTCGGGCGCCGGCCCGAACGGTGCCATCATGCATTACCGCGTGTCGCGCGCCACCAGCCGTAAGCTGCAGGCCGGCGAGCTGTTCCTGCTCGATTCCGGTGCGCAGTATCAGGACGGCACCACCGACATCACGCGCACCGTGCCGATCGGCCAGCCGACGCAGGAGATGCGCGAACGCTTCACCCTGGTGCTGAAAGGCATGATCGGCATTTCCACCTTGCGCTTTCCCGCCGGCACGCGCGGCTCCGAGATCGATGCCGTCGCGCGCATGGCGCTGTGGAAGCACGGTTGCGACTTCGCCCACGGCACCGGCCATGGCGTCGGCTCGTATCTGGCCGTGCATGAAGGGCCGCAGCGTATCGCCCGCACCGGCACCGAAAAGCTGCTCGAAGGCATGATGCTGTCCAACGAGCCGGGCTACTACAAGGAAGGCGCCTACGGCATCCGCATCGAGAACCTGATCCTGGTGACGTCGGCGCAAGAGATCGAGGGCGGCGATATCGCCATGCACGGCTTCGAGACGCTGACGCTGGCGCCGATCGACACAAGACTGGTGCAGTCGGACCTCCTGACGCGCGACGAGTTGCACTGGCTGGACACGTACCATGCGCGCGTGCTGACCGAGATCGGCCCGATGCTCGACGGCGAAACGCTGGCCTGGCTGGAGAAGGCGACAGCGCCGCTGCCGCACGACGCGAAGATTTGATTTTCTGAGGCGCCGAGGGCGTGTCGAGATTCAGGTCAGGACGAGCCGAAAACGATGGGTTCCGAGAACCGGAGCGGAGCGTACTTTTGGGTACGTGAGCACCGGAAGCGCAGGAAGCCGCCGTTTGCAGGCCGTCATCACCTGAATATCGATACGCCCTACCCGACGAACTGCCGGGCAACGATCAACATCGCCGCACCCGCCAGAAACATCGCCATCAACCCACCGCGCAGCGAGACGACCGCGGTGACCACCAGTGCGGCCCATTCCGCCGGCCCGGCATTCAACAGTTCCGGCGCCACCAGCGTCGTCAGCACCGCCGCCGGCACGGCGTTGAGACCGGCCTCGACGCGCGGATGGATGGTTTCGAAGCGGGAGATGACCAGATGCCCGCCGATGCGCGTCAGATAGGTCGCGATTGCGCCGGCGATGATGATCCAGAAGGTCGTGCTCATGGCCGTGCCTTTACGCCGCTGTGATGGGGAGGCAGGATGACCGCCAGCAGCACACCGGCAACAGCGCCAATCGAGACATGCCAAGGCGAGCCGACCGTCTTGTAGGCGATGATCGAGGCGGCGGCGCTGGCGACGACCACCGGCAGCCACAGCGGCCGCTTGCGAAAGCCCAGCACGAGACCGAGGAAATAGATCGGCAGCAGGAAATCGATGCCGAGCGCATGCGTGTCGGGGATCAGCTTGCCGAACAGTGCGCCAAGCGCGCTTTCAACGATCCAGAACAGATAGACCGGCAAGCCAAGCCCCAGATACCAGGCAAAGCCGACCGTCTGGCCCGATTGCGCCCGCGCTTCGGCTACCGCGAATTGCGGATCGGTGAGGATGAAATAACCAAGTGCCTGCTGGATGACAGGCCAGTGCGCGATGCGCCGGCCGATGCCTGCGGAATAGAGCACGTGGCGGAAATTGACGGCGAAGATCGACAGCACGATCAGCCACGGCGCCACATGCTGGCCGAACAGCTGGATGCCGACCATCTGGCTGGCGCCGCCATAGACCAGCGCGCTCATCAGGAAGGCTTCCAGGACCGAGAAACCATTGTCGACGGCGAGCGCACCGAACAGCACCGCAAACGGCGCCGACGCCACCACGACTGGCATCGACAGCCGCACGCCCTGCCAGAAATCGCTTCTATCGCCGCTCTCGGAAATTACGTCCGTCGCCATCAACCACTCCTGATGCATGTCGCCCAAAAGTGGGATAACGACATGCACAACAACAAGGGAATGGCGGTATGTAGGTGGCGCGGCCTGCGCTGTCACACGAATTCGCTTGAGCCAAATGATCAGCGGAAATGATCGACAAGGCGCCTTGTCGAAGGGCTAGAAGGCGAGAACCTTGCCCTCGATCGCCCTGCCCCAGTCGAGCAGCGGCTTGGCGCGCAAGGTGAAATCGACGAGTTCGTCGACCAGATCAGCCGTATGGATTCCGGCCGGATCGATGACATGCTGGACATAGAAATGCCGGTGGCGGATGGCGGCGACCAGATCGGGATCGCTGATTTCCTCGAAGCCGCGTGGCGTACGCTTCATACGACCTTCGGTCTCGAGTTCAAGCCGGTTCTTCTTCAACGCCGCCACGAGGCCGCGAAAATTGTCCGGCTTCGTCGCAATAGCCTTGCGCATCGCCAGCAGCAGCGCCGGCTCCGGCTGCCACCAGGCAATGTCGGCAAAGCAGCGTTCAAGCCCGATATGGACGTAGAACACGCCCTGCTCCATCTTGGTGCCGTCGGGCGACAGGATGGCCGACAAATGCCTGTTGTAGGGCCGCTTGTCCTTGGCGAAACGCACGTCGCGATTGATCCGGAACAGCGACTTCTTGCGGTCGCCGCGCAGGCCGAGACCTGCCTCCGCGAAGCGCTCGGTCAGCGTCTCGACGAGATCACTGAGCGGATCGCGCAACTCCTGTTCGAAGAGGTCGCGATTCTCCAGGAACCACTCGCGGCTCTGGTGGAAATCCAGCGCCTTGAGGAACGGAATGGCTTTGGGGCCGAAGCCGCTGAACGGTCCGGTCATGCCTTGCCGATCCGCACCAGCCAGGCATCCTCGTCGATCACCTCGATGCCGAGTTCGCTGGCGAGCTTCAGCTTGGAGCCGGCACCTGGCCCGGCCACGACAAGATCGGTCTTCGCCGAAACCGAGCCCGCGACCTTGGCGCCGAGGCGCTCCGCCATCGCCTTGGCTTCGGAGCGTGTCATCTTCTCCAGCGAGCCCGTGAACACGACCGTCTTGCCGGCGACCTCGCTGTCGGCCGAGACGTTGACGATATACGGCTTCGGCTTGACTTGGCGGAGCAACGCGTCAAGCACGTCGTCATTGCGCTCATTGCCGAAGAAGTCGCGCAAAGCATCGATCACGGTATCGCCGATGCCGTTGACCGAGGGGAAAACCGTATGTGGATTCTCCGCTGCCGCTGTCTCCTTGCCGACGCGGATCAGCTCCTCGATGGTCGAGAAGGTGCGGGCAAGCACGGCGGCCGTCGTTTCACCGATATGGCGGATGCCGAGCGCGAAGATGAAGCGGTCCAGCTCCGGCTCGCGGCGCGAATCGATGGCGGCGAACAGCTTGTCGAGGCCCTCATAGTTGCGATCCTCGACGCTGCGCACATTCTTGCGTGTCTTGCCCGATGCGGCCTCGCGCTGCCTTGCCTGCTCCTCACGGCGCTCGGCCAGCGCCCTGGTGACAGCCGGACGGCGGTCCCTGAGCGTGAAGATATCGGCGGCGGTCTTGATCAATCCCGCATTGAAGAACGTGTCTATGTTTTCCGCGCCGAGCCCTTCGATGTCCAGGGCGCCGCGTGACACGAAGTGGCGCAATCCCTCCACCGCCTGCGCCGGGCAGATCAGTTCGCCGGTGCAGCGCCGGCGGGAATCTTCCTTGCCGGTCTTTTCGTTGATCTCGCGCGTCGCCGGCGAGCCGCAGATCGGGCAAGTGTGAGGGAACTCGTAAGGCACCGCATCAGCAGGCCGCTTGTCGATGACGACGCTGACGATCTGCGGAATGACATCGCCTGCCCGCTGGATCACGACCGTATCGCCGATGCGCACATCGATGCCATCTCGGATCGGCTCGCCGGTACTGTCCAGGCCCTTGATGTAGTCCTCATTGTGCAGCGTGACGTTCTCGACCACGACGCCGCCGACAGTGACCGGCGCCAGCCGCGCAACCGGCGCCAGCGTACCGGTACGACCGACCTGGATGTCGATCTTCTGCACGGTCGTCATCGCCTGTTCGGCCGGGAATTTGTGCGCGACCGCCCAGCGCGGTTCGCCGGTGACGAAGCCCCATCGGCGTTGCAATTCCAGCTGGTCGACCTTGTAGACGACACCGTCGATATCGTAGCCGAGCGCCGAGCGCTGCTCCTCGATCCGATGATAATGCGCGATCAACTCCTCGGCCGATTTCGCCCGCACCATCAGCGGACTGATCTTGAACCCCCACTCGGCGAATTTCTGTACCGAATCATATTGGGTCGGAGCGGGATCCGCCGAGGTGTAGCCCCAGGCATAGGCGAAGAATTTGAGGTTGCGGCTGGCGGTGACGGACGGATCCTTCTGGCGCAGCGACCCGGCCGCCGTATTGCGCGGATTGACATAGTCCTGGCCGCCGGCCGCTGCCGAGCGTTGCTTCAGCGCCTCGAATTCCGCATAGGTCATATAAACCTCGCCGCGGATCTCGATGGTTTCGGGCCAGCCCGAGCCTTTCAACTTCGCAGGGATGTCGGCGATAGTCTTCAAATTGGCGGTGATGTCTTCGCCGACGGCGCCGTTGCCACGCGTCGCGCCCTGCACGAACACACCGTTCTCGTAGCGCAGCGAAGCCGACAGCCCGTCGATCTTCGGTTCGGCGGTGAAGGCGATGTCGAGCTCCTTGTCGCGATCGAAGAACCGCCGCCCGCGTTCGATGAAATCCGTGACGTCATCGTCGGTATAGGCCTTGGCAAGGCTGAGCATCGGCACGGCGTGGCGCACCTTGGTAAAGCCTTCCGCGGGTGCTGCACCAACCCTCAGCGATGGCGAGTCCTCGCGAACCAGCGCTGGAAAGCGCTCCTCGATGGCAAGGTTGCGCCGTGCCAGCGCATCATATTCTGCATCGGTGATAACTGGCGCGTCTTCGGTATGGTAGCGCCGATCGTGCTCGGCGATCTCTTCCGCGAGGCGCTTCAGCTCGGCTTCGGCCTCGCTTTCGGTCAGGGCATCGACTGGTTTTTCGGACATGGTTTTGCACCTGGCTGCTGTTGGCCCGGGACAATAGATCAGGATTCGGATGGAAGGGAGCTGAATTCTGACAAAACCACGCCGAAACAGCAGGATGGAGCCATATGCTGACTCTGTTCGTGCGTCGAATTTCACCAGTTAGAGGCACCCCCGATCGGGAAGCAGCGCCATCAGGAAACGGCGGTATTCTCGCGCAGCAATCGCTCGGCGGCGGCGCGCGCCTCGTCGGTGATGGTGGCGCCGGCCAGCATGCGCGCGATCTCTTCCTGCCGCGCCGGCCGATCCATTTCGGCAATGCCTGTGGCGACACGGTCGGTGGTGCCGGATTTGGAGATCAGGAAATGCGTCGCCGCGCGCGCCGCCACCTGTGGTGCGTGCGTCACCGACAGCACCTGCACGCGCTTCGACAGCCGCGCCAGCCGCTGGCCGATAGCGTCGGCGACAGCGCCGCCCACACCGGTGTCGATTTCGTCGAACACCAGCGTCGGTGCCGAGCCGCGGTCAGCCAGCGCCACCTTCAGCGCCAGAAGGAAGCGCGAAAGCTCCCCGCCGGAGGCCACTTTCATCATCGGCCCTGGCCGCGTGCCTGGATTGGTCCGCACCCAGAATTCGATCTGATCGATCCCCTCTTCCATGCGGCTTTCGACCTCGCTCTTCATTTCCACGATAAAGGCGGCGCGTTCGAGCTTCAGAGCCGGCAATTCCGCCATCACCGCCTTGGTCAGGCCGACCGCCGCCGCATGACGAAGCGAGGACAGCTGCGCGGCGGCAATGTCATAGGTCTCGCGCGCGGCAGTGGCCTGCTTTTCCAACCCGTGCAGGCGCTCCTCGCCGGCATCGAGATCGGCGAGATCGGCCGACATCGTGTCGCGCAGCTGCGCCAAATCGTCGACGGCGACGCTGTGCTTGCGCGAGGCCGCACGCAGCGAAAACAGCCGCTCCTCCGCCTTCTCCAACCGCTGCGGATCATATTCGGTGGCGCGCAGTGCAGCCTCGACCCCCGATTGCGCCGCGTCGAGCGAAAGCATCGCCTCATCGAGCGATTTGACGACATCGTCGAGCAGGCCGGGCGCCTCCGTCACTTTGCGCTGCAGCCGCCGCAGCAGGCTGGCAAGTTGCGGCAAGGGCGAGGACGGGCCGGACAGCACATCCTGCGCATCATGGATTTCGGAAGCGATCTTCTCCGCTCGCATCATCGACGCCCGCAGTTCGGCGAGATCGGTCTCCTCGCCCGGCTGCGGATCGAGCTTCGTCAGTTCCGCCACCGCCGCGCGCAAATAATCAGCCTCGCGCGCCGCCGCCGCCACCTTGGCGCGGTGTCGCGACAGCTCCTGCTCGCAGGCGCGCCAGTGCCGCCATGCCTCGCCGGTCGAGCGGACGGCGCCGAGATGGCCACCGAAAGCGTCGAGCACCTCGCGGTGCGCTCCGGGATCGACCAGCGCGCGCTCGTCATGCTGGCCGTGGATCTCGACCAGCGCGCGCCCGACATCGCGCATCAGGGTGACGCTTGAAGGCTGATCGTTGACGAAGACGCGGGTGCGGCCGTCCGCCGTCTGCAGGCGGCGCAGGATGATGTCGCCGTCATCCTCGATCGCATTGTCGGCAAGCAGCGTACGCGCCGGATGGTTACGCGGCACGTCGAAGACGGCGATGACCTGCCCCTGCGCCGCGCCATGGCGCACCAGCGAAGCATCGCCGCGCGCTCCGAGCGCCAGCGACAAGGCATCGAGCAGGATGGATTTTCCGGCACCGGTTTCGCCGGTCAGCACCGAAAGACCCGGCTGGAAGTCGATATCCAGCTTCTCGATCAGGACGATATCGCGGATCGACAGTCTGGAAAGCATCAGAACCCAAATCTAGAACGGCACGCGACGGTTTGGAGTCGCAGCGCCGCACTATCTTTTTGTTTGAGCACCGGATCAATCCGAAAAAGCGCACGCTTCGATCCGAGTGCTCCAGGCAGGTTCCGCAAAAGTGTCGTGCGGTTTTGCGGCTAAAACCCGCGACAAGCAACAAAACCAGGCAGACGGCGCGTTGGTGAAGCCTGCAACGTCTGCTTGGGATCAGGCGCCGGTGATCATCTTTCCGGCCTTGGATATCCACGACCCGGCATTTTCGCGCGGTGCAAGCCCATTGCTCTGCAAGAGCTTGTAGGAATCCTTGTACCATGAACTGTCAGGGTAATTGGTGCCGAGCACGGCGGCGGCGGTCTGCGCCTCCGAGGTCAGGCCCATCGCGTAATAGCTTTCGGTCAGGCGGGCGAGCGCCTCCTCGACATGGCGGGTGTTGGAATAGTTCTCGACCACGGTGCGGAAGCGCTTGACGGCGGCGATGTATTCACGCCGCTCGAGATAGTAGCGGCCGATCTGCATTTCCTTACCGGCCAGCTGATCGTTGGCGAAGCGGATCTTTTCCTTGGCGTCGTCGACATATTCCGATGTCGGCCAGCGCGTGACCAGATCCTGCATCGTCTGGACGGTCTGACGCGCTTCCTTCTGGTCCTGCGTCACGTCCTTGATCTGACGGTAGTAGCTCAAGCCGATGATGTACTGCGCATAGGCGGCGTCATCGGTCGACGGGTAAAGCGTGAGATAGCGCTTGGCCGAGCCGATCGCCTCATCGTAATTGCCCTGGCGATAGTCGGCGAAAGCGCCCATCACCATCGATTTGCGGGCCCATTCCGAATAGGGATGCTGGCGGTCGACGGCGTCGAACTTCTTGCTCGCCTCCTGCAGGCGCCCGGCATTGAGATTGGCAAGGCCCTGATTGTAGAGAACATCGGCCGGCTCGGTCTGATCGACATAGGTCGACAGGTCGATATCTTTCTCCGACGACATGCAGGCCGACAGAAAGAGCGATGGAACAACTACTGAAAGCGCCAGGAAAACAGCCCTCTGCGGTGCTTTCAATTGACCAACTCGCTTGAAGAACATGATTGGATCTCGCCCTTTCGGCGCTATTTCAATGCCAGTTGCATGCCATTGTTTCAAAACTGGTCCCACTTTTGAACGACATGCATTAATCGACGGCAGCAGCCATAAACCATAACCGCCTTGCCCGGCAACGCTATCTCCGGCCAATCGCACATTTTTGTGGCGGCCGGACGCAGCTTGGACGTCAATGCAATTTCACTGGCGAGTGGTGCATTCCTGCCACACGCGATACCGCCCATGGAACCCGAAAAACCCCCGGGAAATCAGATCATCCAGGGCGCGTAGAGTGGCGCATTGACGGCGTTCATCTCGGCGCTGCGGCCACGCTCGCGGCGTGTCGTCTCGACGATTTCGAATGCCGTGCGGTCCGAGAGCAGACGGCGCAGGGCCGCGGCATTCATCCTGTGGCCGCCGCGATAGGAGCGAAAGCAGCCGATGAAGCGGGCGCCGGCCAGCGCCAGGTCGCCCATGGCGTCCAGCGTTTTATGGCGCACGAATTCGTTGGGATAGCGCAGGCCGCCCATATTGATGACGCGGTTGTCATCACCGATCACCAGCGAGTTCTCCAGCGAGGAGCCGAGCGCGTAGCCTGCAGCCCACAGCCGCTCCACATCCTTCATGAAGCCGAAGGTGCGGGCGCGCGCGATGTCGCGACGGAAAATATCGGCATTGAGGTCGGAGGCGAACAGCTGACGACCGATCGCCGGACTTTCGAAGTCGATCTCGATCTCGAAACGGGTCCCGTCATAGGGCCGAAACTCCGCCCAGGAGGCGCCGTTCTCGATGCGGACCGGCTTGATGACCCTGATATAGCGGCGCTTGACCGAAAGCGTCTCGATGCCAGCCTGGTCGATGGCTTCGACGAACGCCATGGCGCTGCCATCGAAGATCGGAACCTCGGAACCATCGATCTCGACAGCGACATTATCGATGCCGAGCCCAAACAGCGCCGCCATGATGTGCTCGACCGTGGCGATGTGCTCGCCGGCGGGATCACCAAGCATGGTGCACAGGTCGGTGGCACCGACTTCCGAGACCAGGGCACGAAACTCGCGGCCCTGCTCCGCACCGTTGAAAAGCTGGAAAACGATGCCGCTGTCGGCATCCGCCGGCACAAAGCTGATGGACACTTCCTTGCCGCTGTGGACGCCGGTGCCGGTAAGCGACGCGCGCGTCTTCAATGTCGTCTGATAGTCGTGCAAGACAATCCCCATAAGCCCGTAATGCCTAGGTCCGCTTCTCCAGCCCGAGGGCGCGGCTCTTGTGTGAATCGGCTGGCAGGGCGACTTCCCCCGAAATCCCGGCAAACCGATGATGGTAGGCGGCGAAGATAATGTCCCGTCAGGGAGACTCCAAATCACGGTTTCTTACTCTGTGTAACCGCGATCTGGAATGCGTGCGACTTGGTAAGTGGTTGAAATCACGTCATTTAAAATGTTAACAGGCAAGCGATTCCGCGCTTGCCTGTTAACAAATGTTACAGTCCGTTACCAATCAGTTGGCCTGGCGGCGCAGGAACGCCGGAATCTCCAGCTGATCGTCTTCCTGAGTCGTCCTCACCTGCGGCGTCAGGCGGCCCTGATCGTCGAGCTGGCCACGGCGCGGCGCATAGAGCTGCGCATCCTGGCTGGCGAGACGGCGCACTTCGGGCGCTGCCTGGCGTAGCTTGGGCTCGCGCGGCTGCGCCGGCTGCAGTCGTGCGGGTTCTTCCTCGCGGCGGGTCAGACCATTGGTCAGGCGCTTCAGCAGGCCCATCGGTCCGCTGTTATTCTCGTGATCGACCGGGCGGCTCTTGGCATCCACCTCGGCCTTGACGACCGGCGGAAAGTCCTCGACGCGCGGCATACGCTGCGGCGCCATGGCAACCGGCTGCGGCGCTTCGCGCTGCAGCATCTCGCGCGGCTGCGGGGCCGGCTGCATCTGCTGGACCACCGGCTGCGGCATCGGCTGGGCGGGCGGTGCCTGGAAGATCTTGCTCTGCGGGCGGAAATCTTCAGCGTGGGCGACCGGGGCCGGGCGCGCCTGCGCCATGGCCGCGGCATTAGCTTCGGCCAGATGGATGGCTTCCGCGACCGGGTCGACAGCGCGTGGCTCGTATGCCGCCTGCTGGACAGGCGCCGGACGAACCTCCGCGATCTGAGCCGCCGGGCGGTTGGCCGGCTTCGGAGGCGCCGTGCGGATCGAGATCGGCGCGGCGGCGATTTCAGCCGCCGACTTGTCGATGCCGGTGGCAACTACCGAGACGCGGATGACGCCTTCGAGTTCCTCGTCGAAGGTGGCGCCCAGGATGATGTTGGCGTCCTGGTCGACTTCCTCGCGGATACGGGTCGCGGCTTCGTCGACTTCGAACAGCGTCAGGTCGCGGCCGCCGGTGATCGAGATCAGCAGGCCCTTGGCCCCCTTCATCGAGGTCTCGTCGAGCAGCGGGTTGGCGATCGCCGCTTCGGCGGCGGCCATCGCGCGGCCCTCGCCGGAAGCCTCGCCGGTGCCCATCATCGCTTTGCCCATCTCGCGCATGACGGAACGGACGTCGGCGAAGTCAAGATTGATCAGGCCTTCCTTGACCATCAGGTCGGTGATGCAGGCGACACCGGAATAGAGCACCTGGTCGGCCATGGCGAAGGCGTCGGCGAAGGTGGTCTTGTCATTGGCCAGCCGGAACAGGTTCTGGTTGGGGATGACGATCAGCGTATCGACGCATTTCTGCAATTCCTCGATGCCGAAATCCGCGGTCTTCATGCGGCGCTGGCCTTCGAAGTGGAACGGCTTGGTGACGACGCCGACGGTGAGGATGCCCTTTTCGCGCGCCGCGCGGGCAACGACGGGAGCAGCACCGGTGCCGGTGCCGCCGCCCATGCCGGCGGTGACGAAGCACATATGGGTGTTGGTCAGGTGATCGAGGATTTCATCGATGCACTCTTCCGCCGCCGCACGGCCGACTTCCGGCTGCGAGCCGGCGCCAAGGCCTTCGGTGACATGCGCGCCGAGCTGGATCAAGCGGCCCGCCTTCGACATGGTCAGCGCCTGCGCGTCGGTGTTGGCCACCACGAACTCGACACCGCGCAAACCGGCGGTGATCATGTTGTTGACGGCATTGCCGCCGCCGCCGCCGACACCGAACACGGTGATGCGCGGCTTAAGCTCGGTGATGTCCGGCTTCTGCAGATTGATGGTCATTGTCTCCGTCCTTTGCCTTTCACGCCGCTTCGCCGCCGCGGCCGCCTATGGGGCTGTCCCCGTCAATTTTAGAAACTGTCTCTCAACCACTGACTCATGCGATGCAGTTTTCCGCCCGTTCCGGTCATTTTGAGACCGGAAATTCCTTTCGCAGGATGGCTCTCGAAGCTCGCCATCTGCGGATAGATCAGAAGCCCCACCGCAGCCGAGAAGGCCGGCCCCTTCGCCGCTTCCGGCAGGCCGGCCACGCCGAGCGGGCGGCCGATGCGCACATTGCGTCCCAGGATGCGGCGCGCCGCTTCCGGCAGGCCGGCAAGCTGGCTGGCGCCGCCGGTGAGCACCACACGCTTGCCCACCGCATTGCCGTAGCCGGACCTGTTGAGCCGGTCGCGCAGCAGTTCGAGCGTCTCGTCGATACGGGCACGCACGATGCGCGTCATCACCGAGCGCGGGATCTGCAAGGGCACGTCGCCATCGTCGCCGATCGGCTGGATCGAGACCAGGTCGCGGTCGTCCGCGCTGCCCGGCAACGCCGAGCCATGCATCACCTTCAGCCGTTCGGCGGCATCGAGCGAGGTCGACAGCCCCTTGGCCATGTCCAGCGTGACATGGTTGCCGCCTATGGCGATGGCGTCGCCATGGACGAACTTGCCTTCCGAAAACACCGAAATCGTCGTCGTGCCGCCGCCCATGTCGATGCAGGCCGCACCCATTTCCAGCTCGTCGTCGACCAGGGCCGCCAAACCGCTGGCATAGGGCGTCGCCACCATGCGCTCGACCGACAGATGCGAGCGGTTGATGGAAAGCTCCAGATTGCGCATCGGCGCGGCGTCGCCGGTCAGCACATGCATGTCGACGCCGAGTGCGTCACCGACCATGCCGCGCGGATCGCGCACGCCGCGTTCGGCATCCAGCGAGAAGCCGACGGGAAGCGAATGGATCACCTCGCGCTCGGCCTTCAGCGCCTGCTTGGCGCCAGCACCGAGAACGCGCTTGATGTCGGCCTCGTCGGCCTCATGGCCGCCAAGATTGATGGTGGCGGAGAAGGCTTCGCTCTTGAGCCGGCCGGCCGTCATGTTGACGATCAGAGAATCGACCGTCAGCCCGGCCATGCGCTCGGCCGCGTCGACGGAAAGGCGGATGGCGTGCTCGGCGCGGTCGAGATCGACGATGACACCCGACTTCACGCCTTGCGACTTCTGGTGACCGATGCCGATCACCTGGATCCGGTGCGAGCGGCCGCGCAGCAGCTTGCCGTCATCGCACGGCTTCAGCTTGGCCACCATGCAGCAGACCTTGCTCGAACCGACATCCAGCACCGTCAGGGTGCCGGACCGGCGCGACGCGGCATCGCCAGGACCGCCAAGCCAGTTCATATCTTCGTCTCCGGCTTGCGCTTCAGGCTCTTGGGTTTCTCGTTGAGGGCGGCTTCGCGCTGCGTCGCCGCTTCCGCCGTCAACTGCACGACCAGCCGGTCCGTCAGGCGCATGTCGACGGCGGCGATGTCGCGCGACAGCAAGCCGCTGTCATGATCCATCTTCACGAGTTCGGCGAGCGCCTGTTCCTCGTCATCCTCGGGAAGCTTGATGGTGATGCCATTGTCCAGCTTCAGGTCCCAGCGCCGCTCGCCTACGCGGATATACCCTTTGATCCGGCTCGCGAGCTCGGGATATTTTTCGACCTTGGCCAGGAAATCGGGCGCGCTCGCCGGCGCGCCGGCGCCGATCAGCAGCGGCAGAAGCACCTGCTTGCCGCCCGAGAACGGCGCGATCATGGCACCATTCCTCTCGATGACCGAAAGCTCGTCGCCCTGCTGCCAGAGCGCGAAAGCCTCGCGCTCCTCGACACGTACTTCCAGCGTATGCGGGTAGACCTTGCGCACGGCCGCAACCTCGATCCACGGCAGGCCGGAGATCCGTTCGCGCGCTGCCTCGGCATTAAAGCCGATCAGCGACGTCCAGCCATCAAGTTCAAGCCTGTCGAGTATATCGATTTCCGAGGTCTGGCGATTGCCGACCACCTTGACCTGATCAACGGCAAAGCCGGTACGGGCGGTGATGCTCTGCACGATACCGTCGACGTGACCGCCAAGGTAGGCACCATAGGCACTGCTCGAGAAAATCAGCACGGCCGACATCATGGCCGCGGAAAAGCGCGGCGCCTGGAATTCCCCAACGCCCAGGCGCGCCAGAATGCGCACCGGGCGGCGAAGCATGCGCGGCAGTACGAAATGGTCCAACGACAATGACAGGCCGAACAGCGCCGGCCCGGCCGCGCCCCTCTCCCTACCTTGTCCCCATTTCAACGCAGACACGAAGCGTCCTCCACCATCCAACTCAACAAATCGCCAAACGAGTGCCCGGCATGGGCGGCGATTTCAGGCACCAAAGACGTCGGCGTCATACCCGGCTGGGTGTTGACCTCGAGCCAGACAATCTCGCCGTTTTCGGAATGACGATCGTCATAACGGAAGTCCGAACGGGAAACGCCTCGACAGCCGATCGCTTGGTGAGCCTTGAGCGCCAGTGTTTGTATTTTTTGGTAAATATTCGGTGAAACTTTTGCGGGGCATTCGTGCTTTGATCCCCCGGCGACATATTTTGAATCATAGTCGTAGAAGGAATGGCCGGTCGGGATGATCTCGCAGACCCCCAGCGCCACATCGCCCATCACCGCGCAGGTCAGCTCCCTGCCGTGGATGTAGCGCTCGACCATGACGGTATCGCCATATTTCCACTCCGACGAGCCAAGAACCTGCGGCGGATGCGACTGGCCCTCATGCACGATGACGACACCGAAGCTCGAACCCTCATTGACCGGCTTGACCACATAGGGCGGCTTCATCGGATGCTTGTTCTGGATGGCAAAGCGGCTGGCGACCTTCGATTCGGCGACCACGATGCCGACCGACTTGGCAACCCGCTTGGCCTGCTCCTTGTTCATGGCCAGAGCCGAGGCGAGCACGCCAGAATGGGTGTAGGGAATGCCGAGATATTCAAGGATGCCCTGAATGGTGCCGTCCTCGCCAAAAGGGCCGTGCAGCGCATTGAAGGCGACATCCGGCTTGAGCTCGGCAAGCACGGAGCCGACATCGCGCCCGACATCGACACGGGTGACCTGGTAGCCTTCCTTCTCGAGCTCATCGGCACAAGCCCTTCCCGACGAAAGAGACACGGGCCGCTCGGACGAAAAACCACCCAGCAGGACGGCCACATGCTTGTTTTTCATTCCCCGGCATCCCCTCTCTCACGGCGGACCAAAACCAGATTTTCCGCAACATTGAGTCAGAGTCTCCCGGCAGGTTGCCCCCCAGACGGAAAACGCTGAAAACGCGTCGAACGACTCAAATCAGGAAACGCTTTCGAGCAGAGAATCAGAGAGTTGATTCACTGGCAAGTGCTTACGATTCCGAGAGATTCACTTTCTGAGAAAATGGATGCGAAAAGCGTGTCGTTGAGTCTTTGCGGCAACGGTCGCGGACCGTTTCGGCCTCGTTGAAGTTCATGCATCACATGAACTTCAACGCGCGCCAAAGTGCACCTTAAAGGAGCTGCCCGAGAAACTCCTGCACGGCATGCCCCGGCCGGAAATTGCCGATTCGCTTGATTTCCCATTGCAACCGGATACCGGAATTCTCCAGCACCCGCGTGCGCACCGTCTCGCCGAGATATTCAAGGTCGTAGCCGGTCGCGGTTCCCGTGTTGATCATGAAGTTGCAATGCATCGGCGACATCTGGGCCCCGCCGATCATCAGGCCGCGGCAGCCCGCTCTGTCGATCTCCTTCCAGGCCGACGTGCCTTCCGGATTCTTGAAGGTCGAGCCACCGGTCTTCTCGCGGATCGGCTGCACGGTCTCGCGATGGTTCTGCACGGCCTCCATCGCCGCCTTGATCGCCGTTTTCTCCTCGGCAAAGCCTTCGAACACGGCCGAGGTGAAGATCAGCCCGGAGGGCGCCGCTGAATGGCGATAGGCGTATCCCATATCGGCATTGCTCAGCGTCTGCACATTGCCCTTGCGGTCGAGCGCCCGCACTTCGACGACGCGCTCGCGCGTCTCGACACCATTGGCGCCGGCATTCATCCGCAGCGCACCGCCGATTGCACCCGGAATGCCGTGGTAGAAATGAAAGCCGCCAATGCCGGCCTCGAGCGCCACCGCTGCGACACGCTTGTCGGGGGTCGCAGCTCCCGCCTTGATCCTGATCGGCGAAATCACCTCGGCCTCGCCGAAGCCCTTGGCCGAAAGGCGGATGACAAAGCCCTCGATGCCGCCGTCGCGGACCAAAAGGTTCGAGCCGACGCCAACGACGGTAAGAGGTATTTCTTCAGGAACGGCTTTGAGGAACACCGCAAGATCCTCCTCATCAGCCGGCTGGAACAACGCTTCAGCCAGGCCCCCGGCACGGAACCAGGTGATCTTGTCCATCTCGGCGTTCGGCGTGAGGCGGCCGCGCAGGCCGGCAAGCCGGTCGCCAAGTCTGTCGATCAGGGCCTGGCCGTGCATCATGAGACGGTCCCGCCAAGCTCCTTGGGCAACGCATAGGCCCATTGGGTGATGTTGCCGGCGCCCAGGAAGACGACGAAGTCACCCGGCTTGGCCAGATCACGGATGACGGGCGCGATCGCCGCCGGACCCTCGATGTAGCGCGCGTCGCGATGGCCGCCGGCGCGGATGCGCGACACCAGCGCGTCCGAGCTGACGCCGTCGATCGGCTCTTCGCCGGCCGCGTAGACCGGCGCCACCATCACTGTGTCGGCGTCGTTGAAGCAAGTGGAAAACTCGTTGAACAGATCATGCAGCCGGGTGAAGCGATGCGGCTGGGCAATGGCGATGACGCGACCCTGGGTGGCGCTGCGCGCCGCCTTCAGCACCGCCGAGATCTCGACCGGATGGTGGCCGTAATCGTCGAATATTTCGACGCCGTCCCACGAACCGGTATGGGTGAAGCGGCGCTTGACGCCGGCGAAGGACGACAGGCCCTTCTTGATCGCCTCGGCCGACAGGCCGAGCTCATGCGCGACCGCGATCGCTGCCGTCGCGTTGGAGACGTTGTGGCGGCCGGGCATCGGCAGGCGCAGGCCTGCTATGACAGTCTGGCCGCCTGTCTTGCGGTCGCGGATCACCACGTCGAATTCCGAAATGGCACCTGCCATGCGGTGATTGGTAAAGCGCACGTCGGCCTGCGCATTCTCGCCATAGGTGATGACCCGGCGGTCCTCGATGCGGCTGACCAGCGCCTGCACCTCGGGATGGTCGGTGCACATCACGCCAAAACCGTAGAACGGCACGTTCTCGACAAACTGGCGGAACGCCTCCCGCACCTTGTCGAAGCTGCCATAGTGATCGAGATGCTCGGGATCGATGTTGGTGACGACCGCGATCTCGGCCGGCAGTTTCAGGAAAGTGCCGTCGCTTTCGTCGGCCTCGACCACCATCCATTCGCCGTCGCCCATGCGCGCGTTGGTGCCGTAGGCATTGATGATGCCGCCATTGATGACGGTCGGATCGAGCCCACCGGCATCGAGCAAGGTCGCCACCATCGAGGTCGTGGTCGTCTTGCCATGCGTGCCGCCGATCGCCACCGCCTGGCGAAAGCGCATCAGCTCGGCCAGCATTTCGGCCCGGCGCACGATCGGCAGCAGCTTTTCGCGCGCGGCCTTGAGCTCAGGGTTGGATTTCTTGATCGCCGTCGAGACGACGACAACCTCGGCATCGCCGAGATTCTCGGCCCTATGGCCGACGAAGCATTCGATGCCCTTGTCGCGCAGCCGCTGCACATTGGCGCTTTCGGCCTGATCGGACCCTTGCACCTTGTAGCCGAGATTGTGCAGCACTTCGGCAATGCCGCTCATGCCGATGCCGCCAATGCCGATGAAATGCACAAGGCCGATGGTCTGCGGCATCTTCATGCTTGCGTCCCCTTCCTGAAATCCGAAATGGTTTTTTTGGACGCAATAGCCTCTGTAAGATCAGCGAGCAACCGTGCCGCGTTCGGCCGGCCGGCCGATTTCGCGCCCGCCGCCATCGCCACAAGCCGCTCAGGCTGGTCGATCAGCCCGCCGAGGAGCACTGCGATGCGTTCGGGCGAGAGCGAGGATTGCGGGTGCACTTCGCCGCCGCCGGCAGCGGCAAGGGCCGCCGCGTTCGCCGCCTGGTCGTGGTCGAGCGCGTAGGGGTAAGGCACCAGCAGCGCCGGCCGGCCGATGACGGCGATCTCCGAAACGGTCGAGGCGCCGGAGCGCGAGATCACCAGGTGCGCAGCCGCCATGCGCTGCGCCATGTCGGTGAAGAAGGGTGAGACCTCGGCAGCAACGCCCAGTGCCGCATAGGCCGCCTTGACCCGCGCCACATCATCGGCGCGAGCTTGTTGGGTAATGACCAGCCGCTTGCGCTGAGCATCGGAAAGCAGCGCGATCGCCCCCGGCACGGCATCGGAAAAGAACTGAGCGCCCTGGCTGCCGCCGAACACCAGCAGGCGGAACGGCTGTTCCCCGGTCGATGCCGCATAATTCGTCCTGGCAGCTTCCAGCACGGCCGGCCTGACCGGATTGCCTGTCGTCACCGTCTTGACCCCGGCAGCACTGGTGTCCTGCGGCAGGAAGCCGCCGGCGATGGCATCGACACGGCCGGCCAGCGCCCGGTTGGCGCGCCCCATCACCGCGTTCTGCTCATGGATCAGGGTCGGCACCTTGCGCCGTGTCGCCGCGTAGAGCGGCGGCAAGGTCGGATAGCCGCCAAAGCCGACGACCGCATCCGGCTTGATCCTGGCGATGACGGCGGAAGCCTGGCGCACGCCGCGCCAGATTTTCCAGAAGGCACCAAGCAGGGCAAAGGGGTTTTTCGAGCCCATCGTCGCCGACTGGATCGGATGGACGGCTGCGGCCGGGAAATGGCCGGCGAAACGCTCTGCACGGTCGTCGGTCGCCAGATGCACTGACCAGCCGCGCTCGTTCAGCTCATGCGCCAGCGCTTCGGCCGGGAAAAGATGCCCACCGGTGCCGCCTGCCGCGAGAAGGATGACGCCTCTGGCCATATCACTCCGCCGGCAGGGCGCGTTGCGACAGGCCAAAGCCCATCTGCTTGCGCTTTTCCGGCCGCTTGCGTGTCAGCGCCAGCACCATGCCCATCGAGATGGCGATGGCGATCTGCGAGGAGCCGCCATAGGAGATGAACGGCAGCGTCATACCTTTGGCCGGCACAAGCTGGAGATTGACGCACATGTTGATGACCGCTTGCAGGCCAAACACGGTGACGAGGCCGCCGACCGCATAGCGGGTGAAATCGTCATGCTCCTTCAGCGCCGTGTTGAGGCCGCGCAGCACGATGAAGGCGAAGATCGACATGATGAAGAAGCACATGATCAGCCCGAACTCTTCGCCCGCGACCGAGAAGACGAAGTCGGCATGGCTATCGGGAATGACGCGCTTGACTGTGCCCTCGCCCGGCCCGACACCGAACCAGCCGCCATTGATCAGCGCTTCGCGCCCCATGTCGACCTGGAACGTGTCGCCCTCGCCGGTGAGGAACTTGTCGATGCGCAAGGCAACGTGCGGGAACACCGTATAGGCGGCAAAGACGCCACCGACGCCGGCCGCGCCGAGCGCGACGATCCACAGCCAGGGCAGCCCGGCCATGAAGAACATGATGCCCCAGGTGCCGGTCGTCAGCATGGTCTGGCCGAGGTCCGGTTGCGCCACCAGCAGCGATACGACCAGCACCAGCAGCAGCATGGCAAACAGATTGCCCGGAATGTCAGGCTGGCGCTTGTGCTCGGCGAACAGCCAGGCGCACATGATGACGAAGGCCGGCTTCAGGAATTCCGACGGCTGGATCGACAGGCCTGCAAGCGACACCCAGCGGCGCGCACCCTTCACCTCGACGCCGATGTAGAGCACCGCCACCATCAGCACCAGCATCAGGCACAGGATGACCAGCGCCATGCGCCGGATCTGCCTGGAATCGAGGAAGGAAACGGCCAGCATCACGCCGAGCGCCGGCACGGTGAAGATGATCTGCCTGGTGGCAAAGTGGAAACTGTCGAGGCCGATGCGTTCGGCCACCGCCGGGCTGGCAGCGAAGGACAAGACGATGCCAAGCCCCATCAGCGACAGGAACGCCGCCAGGAACCAGCGATCGATCGTCCACCACCAGGTCGCAACCGGACTTTTGTCGAGACGGCTCTGCATTATCGTGCCCCTCCGATGGGTTTCACACCCTCGATAGCATTCGCAGCTTGCCTGAAGGCTTCGCCGCGGACTTCGAAATTCTTGAACTGGTCGAAGCTGGCGCAGGCCGGCGACAGCAGCACCACCGCCTCACCGCTGTCGTCCTTGGCCGCATCATGCGCGGCGTGCTCGACCGCCGCGGCCAGCGTGCCTGAAATCTCGTAGGGAACTGCCTCGCCCAGCGTCGCCGAAAAAGCCGGCGCCGCCTCGCCGATAAGATAGGCCTTGGCGATGCGCGGGAAGAAGCCGCGCAAGGGTTCGATGCCGCCTTCCTTGGGCAGGCCGCCGGCGATCCAGTAGATGCGCGCGAAGCTGGACAGCGCCGGCGCCGCCGCATCGGCATTGGTCGCCTTGGAATCGTTGATGAACAGCACATGGTCCTTGCGGCCGACCTGCTCCATGCGGTGCGCGAGGCCGGGAAAGCTTTCCAGCCCCGACTGGATCTCGCCAAGCTCCAGCCCGACCTTGAGGCAAGCGGCGACCGCCGCCAGAGCGTTCTGGGCATTGTGCTGGCCACGCAGCGAGCCGATGCCTTCGAGGAAGGCGACACGGCTGTAACGGCCGTGCACGGCTTCCATCAGATTGCTGCCTTCGGCGAAATAGCCATCGGTCAGCGGCAGGCGCTTGGAAATGCGGATGACAGGCCGGCCCGCCCGCTCCAACCGCTCGGCGATCTGCGCGCACCAGGAATCGTCGATGCCGACGATCGCCGTCTCGCTGCCGGCCACCAGCCGCTCCTTGATCGCGGCGTAGTGCTGCATGGTGCCGTGGCGGTCGAGATGATCGGGCGTCAGGTTAAGCAGGATGCCTGCCGTCGGATTGATCGAGGGCGCGAGGTCGATCTGGTAGGACGAGCATTCGACCACATAGTGCCGATCGGGCTCGGGTGGATCGAGCGTCATTACCGCGCGGCCGATATTGCCGCCCATCTGGGTGTCGCGTCCCGCGGCTTTCAGGATATGCGCGGTCAGCGCGGTCGTCGTCGACTTGCCGTTGGTGCCGGTGATGGCGATGAAAGGCGAATTTGGCGCGCTCAGCATCCGCTCGCGGCAGAAAAGCTCGATGTCGCCGATGATCTCGACGCCCGAACCGCGCGCCAGCTCCACCGTCCAATGCGGCTTGGGATGCGTCAGCGGCACACCTGGCGACAGCACGAAGGCCGAGAATTTCGCCCAGTCGGCGCCGCGGAGATCGGCGGTTGCGATGCCGGCAGCCGTTGCCTTGGCCACGCTTTCGGGATTGTCGTCCCAAGCCAGCACGTCCGCGCCGCCCTCGATCAGTGCGCGCGCCGTCGCGATCCCCGAGCCACCGAGCCCGAAGAGCGAAACGCGCTTGCCTGAAAAGGATGCGGCGGGGATCAAGGGGCTTCCTATCTCAGCTTGAGGGTCGACAGGCCGACCAGCGCCAGGATGACGGCGATGATCCAGAAGCGGATCACCACCTGGCTTTCGGTCCAGCCGAGCTTTTCGAAATGATGGTGGATCGGCGCCATCAGGAACACCCGCTTGCCGGTCATCTTGAAGTAGCCGACCTGGATGATGACCGACAGGATTTCCACGACGAACAATCCGCCGACGATGACCAGAACGATCTCGTGCTTGGTGGCGACCGCAACGGTGCCGATCAGGCCGCCCATGGCCAGCGAGCCGGTGTCGCCCATGAAGATCGCCGCAGGCGGCGCATTGAACCAGAGGAAGCCCAGACCAGCGCCGATGACCGCGCCGAGCACGACCGCCAGTTCACCGGTGCCGGGCACGAAATGGATCTGCAGATATTCGGCGAACACGGCGTTGCCGGAGAGATAGGCGATGACACCGAAGGAAGCCGCCGCGATCATGATCGGCACGATCGCCAGTCCGTCCAGACCGTCGGTGAGGTTCACAGCATTGCCGGCGCCGACGATGACGAAGCAGGAGAACGGAATGAAGAACCAGCCGAGATTGACGATGAATTCCTTGGCGAAGGGAAATGTCAGCGACGAAGAGAACGGCGCCTGGCCATTGTGCATGATCACCCAGGCGGCGATGCCGGCAATGACAAATTCAAGCGCAAGGCGTGCCTTGCCGGAAAAGCCGAGATGCGACTGCTTGGTTACCTTGAGATAGTCGTCGTAGAAGCCGATCGACCCGAAGCCCAGCGTCACCAGCAGCACCACCCAGACATAGATGCTCGACAGGTTCGCCCACAAAAGCGACGAGCCGATGATGCCCGACAGGATCATCAGGCCGCCCATGGTCGGCGTGCCGGCCTTCTTGAAATGTGTCTGCGGCCCATCGGCGCGGATCGGCTGACCCTTGCCTTGCCGCAGCCGCAGCGAATTGATGATGGTCGGTCCGAAGATGAAGACGATCAGCGCCGACGTGATCAGCGCCCCGCCGGTGCGGAAGGTGATGTAGCGGAAGACATTGAAGACCGAGACCTTGTCCGCAAAATCGACGAGCAGTGTAAACATGCGTTTTCGTCCCCCGACCTAGGTCTGTTTTCTAGCTGTCGATTCAGCCGGGAATTTGCCCAGCAGCGCATCGACCAGTTTTGCAAAACCGATGCCCTTCGACGATTTGATCATCACCACGTCACCCGGCTTAAGCGCGGCAAGCAGCACCGGCTTCAGCTCCTCGACACCAGCGCGGTATTCCGTCTTGATCTCAGCCGGCAGCGCTTCGGCCAGCGCCCGCATTTCCGGGCCGCCGAGGAAGACGGTCTGTGTCCCGGTGCCGACGATGAGTTCGGCAAGGGCTGCATGCAGCTTGGCCGAATGGTCGCCGAGTTCGAGCATGTCGCCGAGCACGGCGATGCGGCGGCCCTCGCCCGTCACAGGCGTCGCGTTGAGCAATGCCATGGCAGCAGCCATCGATGCCGGATTGGCGTTGTAGCTTTCGTCGATCAGCGTGATCGGTCCACCTGGGTGGCTCGAAGTCGAGCCACCGGGATGGCGCAGCACATGGCGCTTGCCGCGCCCGCGCTCGGCCGAAAGATCGGCCAGTGCGAGTGTCACCTTGTCGAGATCGGCCCCGACCAGATGTGCCGCCCCCAGCACCGCCAGCACGTTCTGCACCATATGGCGGCCGGGCGCGCCGATCCGCGCCGTCACTTCGTGGCCGCCGATCCTGGCGATGATATCGGAATGATCCGCATGCAGTTCGCATTTGGTGAGCTTGAAGGTAGAGCGCGCATTCTCGCCGAAGCCGTAGACGTGCTCGACACCGGCTGCATGGGCCATCTTGTCGAGCAGCTTGAAGCGCGTATCGTCGCGGTTGAGGACGGCGGCCCCCTCGGGCTCCAGCCCCTCGAAAATCTCGGCCTTGGCCTTGGCGATCTCGTCCAGATTGCGGAAGAAACCTAGGTGGGCGGCCGCGATCATGGTGACGATGGCGACATGCGGCCTCACCATCTTGACCAGCGGACGGATCTCGTCGGGATGGTTCATGCCGATCTCGAACACGGCATAGTCGCAATCATCGGGCATGCGTGCCAAAGTCAGCGGCACGCCCCAGTGATTGTTGAAGGACTGCGCCGAGGCATGCACCTTGCCGGCGGCTTGCAGCACATGGCGCAGCGCTTCCTTGGTGGTGGTCTTGCCGGCCGAACCGGTCACAGCGATGATTTTCGCGCTCGAGCGGGCGCGCGACGCAACTCCAAGCTTTTCCAGCGCGACCAGCACGTCCTCGACGACGATGATCGGCGCCGTCAGCCGGCCGAGCGACGGCAGCTTGCCTTCGGCCACCACCAGCACGCCGGCGCCAGCCTTGATGGCGGCGGTTGCGAAGTCATGGCCGTCCATCGCCTCGCCCTTGATAGCGAAGAAGGCGTCGCCCGGCTGCAGGCTGCGGCTGTCGATCGAAATGCCTGAAATGCCTTCCGGCATCGGCCCGAGCGGCCGCCCGTCCATGGCGGCAACCAGCGCCTCGGAGGTCCACAGCAAGCTCATGCGGCACGCTCCACGAGTGCCGCGCGAACCTCCTCGTGATCGGAAAAATGCAAGGTCTCGGAGCCGATCGTCTGGCCCTCCTCGTGCCCCTTGCCGGCCACGATCAGCGTGTCGCCGGCATGCAGCATGGCGACCGCCTCATGAATCGCCTGGCGCCGGTCGCCGATCTCGATGGCACCGGGAGCGGCGGCCAAAATAGCGGCGCGGATCGTTTCCGGCACTTCGGAGCGCGGATTGTCGTCGGTGACGATGACGACATCTGCAAGTCGCGTCGCAATCTCGCCCATGATCGGTCGCTTGCCGCGGTCGCGGTCGCCGCCGCAGCCGAACACGACGATGACGCGGCCGGTGGTGAACGGCCGGACCGAGGCCAGAACGTTTTCCAGCGCGTCCGGCTTGTGGGCATAATCGACATAGACCGGCGCGCCGCTGGCGGTGGTGCCGACGAGGTCGAGCCGGCCCGGCGCGCCCTTCAGTTTCTCCAACGCCATCAAGGCCTTGGCGACAGGTGTTCCCGTGGAGATGGCAAGACCCGCCGAAACCAGCGCGTTCGAAATCTGGAAATCACCGGCCAACGGCAGGTCGATCTCGTAGAGCACGCCATCGGCCTCGACTTCGGCGCGTTGGCGGTGGCGCTCGTGCTCGACCCGCTTCAGCCTGAGGAAATCGCCATGGCGGCCGACCGTCAGCACATTGAGCCCGGCAGCCTGTGCGGCCTCGATCGTCGGCGCCGACCATGGATCGTCGGCGAAGATCACGGCCGGTGCGCCCTTCGGCAGCAGCGTGTCGAACAGACGCAGTTTGGCGCGGTGATAGTCCTCGATGGTCGGATGATAGTCCATATGGTCGCGGCCGAGATTGGTGAAGCCGCCGGCGGCCAGCTTCACGCCGTCGAGGCGGCGCTGGTCGAGCCCATGGCTGGAGGCTTCCATCGAAGCGTGGGTGACGCCGGCATCCGCCAATTCCCGCAGCAATTGGTGCAGGGCGACCGGATCGGGTGTCGTCAGCGAGCCATAGTCGTTGCGTCCAGGCGCCACCACGCCGGTGGTGCCGATCGAAGCGGCGGCATAACCGGCCTGCTCCCAGATCTGCCTGGTGAAGGCGGCGACCGACGTTTTGCCGCTGGTGCCGGTCACCGCGACCATGATCTCAGGCTGCTTGCCGGAATAACGGGCGGCACTCAGCGCCAGCGCCAGGCGGGGATCGTCGACCGCCAATAACGGAACCGACAGCCCGGCAATGGTGCTGCCCTTGCCCGCCACGATCGCGGCCGCACCGCGCGCGGCGGCGTCGGCGGCATAAACGGCACCATCGGCCTTGGTTCCGGCGAGCGCAAAAAAGACAACGCCCGGTTTCACCTGGCGGGAATCCGAAGAAATCCCTGTAACCTCCAGATCGACGGAAGCTATTCCCTCGACGGGCAGGATACCGGCTAGATCTCTGAGCTTCATCGAGTCCCGTTCACCGCAACAAAATAGCGCGCTGTTGCCGGCGCGCCCTAAGAATCACTGATAGGAAACCAGCGTTGCACCATTTTCATGGCTGAAATCTGGCTTCACGCCAAGCATGGCAGCTGAACGCCTGATGATATTGCCGGCCATGACCCCCGCATTTGCGGCCGCGACATCCGTCATGCCAGGCTTTTCCGGGTGCGGGGCATCGGCAATGGTAAACACCAGATACTGTGGATCGTCCATCGGGAAGGCGGCGACGAAAGTGTTGAAATTCAAGTCCTTGGAGTAGCGGCCATTGACGACCTTCTCGGCCGTTCCGGTCTTGCCGCCAACGCGGTAGCCGGGGACCCTGGCATTTCTGGCCGAGCCCTTCTCCGCGTTGAGCGAATAGAGGTAGCGCATGCCTTCAACGGTCTTTTCGCTGACCACCTTCTTGGCCGTGGCCATCGCTTCCGCCTGCGTACGCACCAGAAAGGTAGGGTTCATCAGGAAGCCGCCATTCATCAACGCCGCGCAGCCCACAGCCGCTTGCAACGGCGTCGTCGACACGCCATGGCCGAAGGCGATGGTGAATGAATTGACCTGTTTCCAGACCTTCGGTTCAGTTGGACGGGCAGTCTCCGGCAATTCGGTCTGCATCCTGTCCAGAAGGCCAAGGCGATGCAGGAATTCGCGATGCCCCTCGATGCCGACCATCTCGGCTTCCCTGGCCGACCCGATGTTGGACGAGTAGAGGAACACCTCCGGCAACGACAGCACACGGTTCTTGCCGTGGAAATCGTGAATGGCCTGATGGCCGACCCGGATTGGATGCGAAGCATCGAAGCGGCTCGCCATCGTCGCCTTGCCGGAATCGAGCGCCATGGCTGAGGTGAAGCTCTTGAAGGTCGAGCCCATCTCGTAGAGGCCCGCCGACATGCGATTCAGCCGGTCCTTGTCCTGTGCATTGTAGGGATTGTTCGGATCGAAATCCGGCACCGAGGCCATGGCCACCACTTCGCCGGTCTTGACGTTGAGCACGACGGCGCCGGCCCCCATGGCACGATAGCGCTCCAGGCCGGCGGCGATCTCGTCGCGCACCACATGCTGCACGCGCAGATCGATCGAAAGCTTTACCGGCTTGAGATCCTTGGCAATGGCAAGGCCCGATGCCTGCAGATCGCTCAGCCCCTGCTCGTCGACATATTTCTCCATTCCGGAGATGCCCTGGTTGTCGATGTTGGTGAGGCCGACAATGTAGGACGAGGTCTCGCCGCTCGGATAGAAGCGGCGCTTTTCGGTGCGGAAGCCGAAACCGGGAATGCCGAGTTGCATGATGTCGGACTGTTGCTTGGGCGTCAGCTGCCGCTGCAGCCAGACGAAACCGGCGCCGCTCTTCAGCTTATGGTAGGTCTGCTCATAGTCGATGTCCGGAAGCACCGTCGACAGCTTCTCGATCGCCTCGTCGGCGTCGACAATGCGGCGCGGTTCTGCAAACAGCGACGCCGTCTTGATATCCGTGGCCAGCACTTCGCCGTTGCGGTCGACGATGTCGGGCCGCGATGCCGTCACCCGGCTCTGCGGACCGCCCGACATGTCGGGGGTCTGGAAGCCGAGATAGACCAGCCGCCCTGATATGGTCGAGAAGATACCGAAGAACACCGCCATGGTCATGACGATGCGCGTCCTGCCCTTGCCGCCGGTCGTCTTGCGGGCGCCCTCGACCACGATCGATCCATCTTCACTCGTCCTGGCGCGACGCTTCAGCAGTTTGCCGATCATTGGGCGATGCCTCCGGTCACCACGGGATCCCTGCCGTCCGGCGGCGCGTTGCCACCCGAATTGTCGGCCATGCCTCCCTGGCGTCCCGACAGGATGTCCTGGATGTCAAGGGATTTGGCCGGCAGGTCGCCGATGCCGCCGATCTGGCGAGCGCTGACCGGCTCGAGTTCGAGCTGCGATTTGTAGAGTTCGGCGAGCTTCTGCAGCCGCGACGGCTGGGTAAGCAGGCTCCAGTCGGCCTTGAGCAGGTCGATCGTATCCTCCTCATAGCGTATCTGCGCATGGATCTTCTGCACCGCGGCCAATTGTTCCTCGGCCTCGCGCTTGGCCTTGTAGGTAAGGGCCGCGACCGCAACCATGACGGCGATCAGGACAATGTCGCTGGTACGAAACACTTAGCTACCTCTCCCCCGGTCGGCCTGTGCCGGGAAGTGTTGGGCCGGGAAGCTTTGGAAGGCCGAAAATCGAAAAGTCGCTGCTGCGCGCCGGCGCCTCGGTGCGGATCGCCGCGCGCAGCCTGGCCGAACGGGCGCGCGGATTGGCCGCCACCTCGGCGTCGCCGGCAGTCACGCCGCCGCCCGCCTTGCGGAACGTCGCGGTGCGCGCATGAGCCTCGGGCAGGTGACGTGAGCCGGTCGCAACATCGGCCCGGTCGGCGATGAAGCGCTTGACGATGCGGTCTTCCAGCGAATGGAACGTCACCACGGCGAGCCGACCGCCCGGCTTCAGCGCGCGTTCGGCCGCGAACAGCGCCTTGGCCAGTTCGCCAAGCTCGTCATTGACGAAGATGCGCAGCGCCTGGAAGACGCGCGTCGCCGGATGGATCTTGTCCTTCGGCGCCCGGCCGATATGCGTCTCGATGGCGTCGGCCAGTTCCAGCGTGCGTTCGAACGGGCGCTTTTCGCGGCGCGCCTCGATCATGCGGGCGATGCGTCCGGCATGGCGCTCCTCGCCGAGAAAGCCGAAGATACGGGCAAGGTCGCCCGGCTTGAAGGAATTGACGACATCGGCGGCGCTGAGGCCCGATTGCGCCATGCGCATGTCGAGTGGCCCGTCGGCGCGGAACGAAAACCCGCGCTCGGCCTGGTCGAGCTGCATCGAGGACACGCCGATGTCGAGCACGACGCCCTCGGCGCTCTCGACATGTTCGTCCAGCGTCGAGAACGGCGCCTGCACCAGCCGCAGCAGGCCGCCGGACTGCGCTTCCAGATCGCGCCCGGCATCGATTGCATCCGGATCGCGATCGATCGCCACAACCGAGGCGCCCGTCGCCAGAATGGCCCTGGTGTAGCCGCCGGCACCGAATGTGCCATCGATGATGACGTCGCCCTGCGCCGGCGCCAGCGCTTCGAGCACTTCGCCAAGGAGGACCGGAATGTGGCGGGCCGATCCGCCAACGGCGTGAGGAAGGTCATCGCCGTGGCTCGCCGTCATTCCGGTCGCTCCCCAGGCTTCGTCCCCTGCCGAAGCTGCAAAAGCCGGGCTCGCGCCTGCGCCCCATAGGCGGCAAGCCGTCCCGGCTCCCAGATCTGAAAGAAATTGCCGCGTCCGACAAAGGCCACTTCCGCCGAAATGCCGGTGTGTTCGCGAATGAAATCGCTCATCGTGATGCGGCCGTCCTGGTCGAGTTTCAAGAAGGTGCCATCGCCATGGCAGAAGAACGACATGTCGTCCGCCGTCTGCAGGAAGGGATCCTCGAGCGCAATGCGCTGCTCGTAGCGGTCGAGCAGGTCGAGCCCGCCGACATCCATCGCCGGCAGGTCGAGGCAGCGCAGCGCGTAGAGTTCCGAATAGCCGCGCTTCTGCACGACGGCACGGAAATGCGCGGGAACGGACACCCGTCCCTTCGCATCGATCCTGCTCACCGTGTTTGACAGAAACCGGTCCATTAAACGCTACAGCCGCTTTCGCCGCCGCACCCCTCTCCATCTTGTCGCCCGCGCCGCCGCGGCGCGTTCCCTGCCCCGTATCAGCCTCGTCCACACGGGCAAAGACCGGCAAACGCGCAGCCGCCGCGGCTGCCCGATTGGCGTACGCTTTACCCTGACACGGAACGAAGGCTTTGATGTCTGGATGGGATATCATGGGGCACTATGGGCGTCAACGGGATTAGGCTTCACAAACACGCGCGCCGCGACCAATGAGAACAGCCTCGACGACACGTCTCGTCTTTATCGTCTATTAAGCCTAACGAAGCGTTTAGAGCCGCTTGGCCCAACCGGACGCGCCTTGCCGCGCGCCGCTGCAGGGCATAGCGTCTCGCCACATCTCGTCGGTCGCAAACAGGGTTGGAAATTCGATGTCTGAAACAGCAAAGTCACGCGCTGCAGCACTTCCTCATCTGCGTCGCAGCGGGCTTGCCATGGGCGATTCCATTCCCCTGCCCCTGACCATGGCCGCCATTTTTCATGCGCCCGGCGACGCCACCGGCTTCAACCAGTATGGCCGCTTCAGCAACCCGACCTGGGACGCGGTCGAACATATGCTGGCTCATCTGGAGAGTGCGCCGTGCGTTGCCTTCCCTTCAGGAATGGCGGCAATCTCGGCGGGGTTTTTTGCCATGCTCAAGGGCGGCGACCGTATCCTGCTGCCTTCAGACGGCTATCACACGACACGGGCTTTGGCCGATCGCTTCCTCAAGCCGCTCGGCATCACCTACGACGTCAGGCCGACCTCGACCTTCCTCGATGGCGGCTTCGATGGCTATCGGCTGGCGTTTGTCGAAACCCCTGCCAATCCGGGGCTGGATATCTGCGATATCGCCGCCGTTGCCGATGCTGTTCACAAAGCCGGCGCGATCCTTGTCGTCGACAACACGACCATGACACCGTTCGGCCAACGGCCGCTCGACCATGGCGCCGATATCGTCGTTGCCGCCGACACCAAGGCACCCAATGGCCACTCCGACGTGCTGTTCGGCCATGTGGCCAGCCGCAATGCCGATATCATCGCCGCCGTGACCGGCTGGCGCGAAGTTTCCGGCAGCATTCCCGGACCATTCGAAGCCTGGCTGGTGCATCGCGGCCTGGAGACACTGGATGTGCGCTTCGATCGCATGTGTTCCTCGGCGGAAGTCATCGCGCGGCGGCTGCAGGGCCATCGGGCAATCAGCGGTCTGCGTTATCCCGGACTGGAAGGCGATCCGTCGCACAACCTTGCCCGCGCCCAGATGGAGCGCTTTGGCTTTCTCATTTCTTTCGAGCTCGCCTCGGAGGACAAGGCCGAGGATTTCATCAACAATTGCGCCTTGATGCAGGCCGCGACATCCTTCGGCGGCGTCCACACCTCCGCCGAGCGGCGCTTGAAGCGAGGCGATGCCGTTGCCGCCGGCTTCGTTCGCCTCTCGGTCGGCTGCGAGCCGGTGGACGAGCTCTGGAAGGCGATCGAGGCGTCACTGGACAAGATCGGCGGCTGACGAAACGGCTACGCGCCGACGTCATCGGCCTCGATGTTGCGCTTGCCATGCAGCACGCGGATTATTTCGATCGCATCGTCATCGACCCGGTACAAGGTGAGATAGTCGCCAACGACCAGATGACGGATGCCTGGCGCGATGTCGTCGCGCGGTGCGCCTAAGAAGGGATAAGTGGCAGTTGCCGCCACCGCGCCTCGATGCGATCGAGCAACCGATCGGCCGCAGCCTCGCTGTCGCGTGCAACATGAAGCCAGATCGCGATCAAATCGTCTTCTGCGCGCGCATTCCGGACGATGGGCAGCAGATTCATGCCGCGTCGTCAGATCGCAGGCGTCTCCTCGCTTCAGCCTTGATGTCATCCATTGACGCAAATCGACCAGGCCCGCTGTCGATCCCTTCCTGCACCAGCTTGCGCAATTCCTCGACCGTGTAGCCATGCAGGTCGCGCCGGTCTTTCCACTGTCTGAGCGCGTCGCGGATCACTTCGCTGGCCGATGCATATTCGCCGGCGGCGACTACACCGTCCACCGCCGCCGCCAGTTCCGGCGACAGCGTGATGCTGCGTTTGTCGACCTGTCCCATGAGAGGCTCCCGATGCTATCAGCTGATCCATGGTACGATTTAATCGCACCAGTTTCAAGCAATAGCCGGCCCTCGCTCGCATGGATGGATCGGTGAACAAACTTGAATCAGCAGGCGCGCCCGAGGGCGCAACCTGTTGATATCAAGAGACTTCTCTTCGATATCGCGGGAGAAAAAATTGCCAGCTGGCCTGTAAGCCGGGTTCTGTATGGCCCTCGCCCCTTGCGAGGCGAGAACGTGGCGGCCATTCATCTTGGGCGCATGTTGCCATGCGCCTCACGCAACCTACCCGGACGGTGAGCCGGAAACAGCCCTCGAGAGTTTCCCCTCGCACCGTCCCTATTCGGTCTTGCTCCCGGTGGGGTTTACCGTGCCGCTCCTGTTGCCAGTCGCGCGGTGGGCTCTTACCCCACCCTTTCACCCTTACCCCGAATCCGGCAAGCCGGATCGTGGCGGTTTGCTTTCTGTGGCACTTTCCCTGGGGTCGCCCCCGCCGGCCATTAACCGGCACCGTGTTTCCATGGAGCCCGGACTTTCCTCACCCACGACCTTTCGGCGTTTGCGGGTGCGGCCGCCCAGCCAGCTGGCAGAGCGTATAAAGGGGTTCACGCCCGAAAACGCAAACGAAAAAGCAGACTTATGCGGGCGATCCCAGCGCAGCCATCTGCACCTTCACCTTGCCGCAATAGGCTGCCGACACCGGGTTCATCCGCGTTGCGGCGTGGCCGGCATTGTATTTCAGAATTGTGCCGCAGGTCGTGCCGCCGCCGAGGCTCCGCGCCATGGCAAGGTATTTCATCCCGTATTTGATGTTGGTGTCGGGATCGAACAGACCCTTGGCGGAGCCGCTATAGCCCATCATCCGAGCCGTGGCCGGCTTGATCTGCATCAGGCCGATCTCGCCGGCGCCGCCGACGATGTTGGGCCGATAGTTGCTTTCGATCTGGATAACCGCCGAGGCGAGCGATACCGGAACGCCTTCGATCGCCGCATAGCGGGCAACGATTGCGGAATACTGCCCGCTGCTGGCCACCGTGGCCGCCGAGGCTGCCGCGTTCCGGACACCGATCGACGCCGTTGCCGTCATGTCGACGGTTTTTCGGCCACGCTTCGTCTGCTTTCTGGCGGACTTCTTCGGCTTGGACCAGCTTGCTTTTTCCATTTTCGCGGAAGCCCGCTTCGTCGCCTTGGCGTCCTGGCCTGCCTTGCCGCTTCTGGCCTGTGGGGCCTTGCCGCTTTTCGCGGATGCCACGACAGGCCCTTGATCGGCTCGCGGGCTGAGGGGCGCGGCATCTGCGGCACTGAAGGCAAAAGTCATTACGCCGGCAGCAAGAGCTGCCGTTAAAACGGTAAATTTCTGCATGTGATCCTGTTCTGTCTGAACCGCGCGAAGATGTTCGCGCAGCAACGCCTAACCAACGTCGGAACAACCCGGGGGCTTGGGGTCCGACATCTACACGTCAGCCGTTTGACGCCCGAATTGGTGTCAAACAAGGCCAGGCAAGTCACTTTGAGTGACAGCTTGTAACTTAAGGATTGGAAAGAATTGCTTGGAAGAGGCTTCCCGGGGGTCAGCGCCTCACGGAAGCAAGCAGCCTTTGCAGCGTCCGCAGCGTCGAGCCGTCGGCAACGCCGTCCACCTTGCGCGGCCGGAAATGACGCTGGAAGGCCTCGACCACCGCCTCGGTCTGCCGGTCGAAAACGCCGGATATTTCAACGCCATAACCGTAGAGCGCCAGCATCGACTGCAACGCTTCGACGTCGCCGCCGGTGTCGCCGGTTGTCAGAGTGGCGCCTCGCCTGACGGGTGCGGCCGCCACGAGATGACCGACACCGGCCTCGAACAGCGTCCGCCACGGAAACTTCTCGCCGGGATCGATCTTGCGCCCCGGCGCAATATCGGAATGCGCGAGTACCCGCTCGGCGGCGATCGAATGCCGACCGGCGATCCCACGGCACAGCCCGATCACCGCATCGATCTGCCGCCGGGGAAAACCGGGATAACCCAGCGAATGCCCCGGATTGACGATCTCGATGCCGACCGAACAGGAATTGATGTCGGCCCGTCCGAACCACGAACTCTTGCCGGCATGCCAGGCGCGGTCGCTTTCCCTGACCATCTGCAGGATATGGCCATTCTCGTGGACGAGATAATGCGACGAGACCTCGCTGGCCGGGTCGCAAAGCCAAGCCTCGGCCCCGGCGCCGGTCGCCATACCGGTGTAGTGCAGCACGATCATGTCAGGCCTGGGCGTCTCGCGCCGCGGGCCGAAATTCGGCGATACCCTGACTTCGGCACGTGGCTCGTCGGGCAGAAAGCCGCTCATGCGTGGCGCAGGCCCCGCTCGATCATCTCGTAGGCGGCGTTGATCGCCGCCACCCTGGTGGTCGCGATCTTGATGAATTCCTGAGGCAGGCCGCGCGCGATCAGCCGGTCCGGATGATTGTCGGAAACCAGCTTGCGATAGCGTTTCCTGACCTCTTCGAACGGCTTGCCGCGCTCGATGCCAAGCACGACATAGGGATCCCCGGCGCCGAGATTGACGTGCCGCGCCATGATGGCCTCGTAATGCGCTTCGTCGATGCGGAAAATCTCGGCGATGCGGTGCAGGAAGTGGCCTTCGCGCTCGTGCACCAGCCCGTCGGCCTTGGCGATGTGGAACAGACCGTCGAGTATGTCCTCCAGCATCACACAATTGGAATGCCCGGAACCGCACATCTGCGCCATCCGCTCGGCATAGGCCTCGAAACCGGCCACGTCGCGCTGGGCGAGATCGAACAGACGCGCCACATTGCGCGTCTCCTTCGGCGGCACTTCGAATATTTCCTGGAACGCGCGCACCTCGTCCTGGGTGACGATGCCATCGGCCTTGGCCATCTTGGCCGACAGCGCGATCATCGCCACCGAAAAGGCGACACGCCGGCGCAAATCCGCATCGCCGGCGAAAACCGTGCGCACGGCCTCGACCACGTCGGCGACACCCGACGAGGCTGAGGATGAAACGCGGGTGATGAATTCGCCGAGGCGATCCCAAATCGACATGGCCTGCTTCTTAGAGCCACCGCCCGCTCCTATCAAGCCGGGACAGTGCCGCAGGCTTTGCGCGACAAATCGATCGGACTCGAACGCCACGGCGCTCGGACAATATGAAAAAGGCCAGCGCGAGCCGGCCTTTCTCATTCATCACACGAAGTACTGCTTGCTCACTACTGCGCGGGCGCAGGAGCTGGTGTTGCCGGAGCCGGCTCGGCAGGCTTCTCGGGTGTGATGCTCTTCGTGGTCGAATTATCCGTTGCCGGAGGCGTCGCGGCCGGCGGCGTGGCTTCCGGGGTAGCCGGCTTCATCGGTTCCTCGGCGGCCGGCGGATTGGTGCTCTGGGTGGTCGTATTGTCCGTGCCGCTGTCACTGCAGGCGGCGACGCCAAGCAAGGCCAGAGCGGAAACGGACGCGAGAATGAGCTTTTTCATTTTGTCTCTCCTTCAACACACGCTCACGTTGCCGTGAGCGGTCGAAGGACAAATGCGTCAGACGACCATGAGTTTCGTAACGTTGCGTTTCGACATGTAACATCGTCTGGTTCATTTGCGATTGCCGCTCAGGCCGTGGCGAACTAACAGCATGTGCACCACCGATCGAACAGAAGAGCGCCAGGGGCTGTCATGACCGAAAAATGGGATTTCTGGATCGACCGCGGCGGCACATTCACCGATATCATCGGCCGAGATCCGGAAGGCGGGCTGCACCCGCGCAAGCTTCTCTCCGAAAACCCCGAAGCCTATAACGATGCCGCCATCCAGGGCATTCGCGACCTTCTCGGCTTGTCAGTCGGCGACACGATCCCGAGCGGCCTGATCGGCGACATCAAGATGGGCACCACGGTCGCCACCAATGCGCTGCTGGAGCGCAAGGGCGACCGCGTGCTTTTGCTCATCACCAAGGGCTTTCGCGATGCGCTGAAGATCGCCTACCAGGCGCGCCCCGACATCTTCGCCAAGGAGATCATCCTTCCCGAACAGCTGTACGAGCGGGTCATCGAAATCAACGAGCGCGTGCGCGCCGATGGCCGCGTCGAACAATTGCTCGACATCGCCGCCTGCCGGCCGGCGATCGAACAGGCCAGGGCCGATGGCATCGATGCGGTCGCCATTGTCTTCATGCACGCCTGGAAATACCCCGACCACGAGAAGGCTGTGGCGAAAGTCTGCCGCAAACTTGGTTTCAGCCAGGTCTCGGTCAGCCATGAAGTCTCGCCACTGATCAAGCTGGTCGGCCGCGGCGACACCACCGTGGTCGACGCCTATCTGTCGCCGATCCTGTCTCGATACGTGCAAAGGGTGGCGGGAGAGTTGGGCGTGGCGCCCGGCCAATCGCCTCGCCTCATGTTCATGATGTCGTCGGGCGGTCTCACCGCCGCCGACATGTTCCAGGGCAAGGACGCGCTGCTGTCGGGGCCCGCCGGCGGCGTCGTCGGCATGGTCGAGACGGCCAGGCTCGCCGGTTTCGGCAAAGTCATCGGCTTCGACATGGGCGGCACCTCCACCGACGTCGCCCATTATGACGGAGAGTATGAGCGCGCCTTCGACACCGAGGTCGCCGGCGTGCGCATCCGTGCGCCGATGATGCGCATCCACACCGTCGCCGCCGGCGGCGGCTCGATCCTGCACTATGAGGCCGGTCGCTTCCGGGCCGGACCGGATTCGGCTGGCGCCAATCCCGGCCCGGCAGCCTACCGGCGCGGCGGCCCGCTCGCCGTCACCGACGCCAACGTCATGCTTGGCAAGCTGCAGCCCGATTTCTTTCCGGCAATATTCGGACCCGGCCAGGACGAACCGCTCGACGTCGAGACGGTGCGAGCAAAATTTGCAACACTTGCCGCCGAAATCGGCGATGGCCGGTCGCCCGAGACTGTCGCCGAAGGGTTCGTCACCATCGCCGTGGAGAACATGGCCAACGCCATCAAGAAGATCTCCGTCCAGCGCGGCTATGACGTCACCGAATATCTCCTGAACTGTTTTGGCGGCGCCGGCGGCCAGCACGCGTGCCTGGTCGCCGATGCGCTCGGCATGGAAGCGGTGCTGATCCATCCCTTCTCAGGTCTGCTGTCGGCCTATGGCATCGGCCTGTCCTCGGTCTTTGCCTCGCGCCAGCAGGCGCTGCTGAAACCGCTTGCCGAAGAGTCCAGAACGGAGATCGGCAACCTCATTGCCATCTTGAGAAAAGCCGTCATCGCCGAGCTCGCGGCGCAAGGCATCGGCGAGGATGCGGTCGCCACCAAGCCCGTGCTGCACATTCGCTATGACGGCACCGACACGACACTGCCGGTGAATTTCGAGGCGGATTCGATTTTCCAGGCCAGGCGCGATTTTGAAATCGCCCACAAGGCGCAGTTCGGTTTCGTCTATGACGACAAGCCGATGATCGTCGAGACCGTCGGCGTCGAAGGCACCGACACCGGCGGCACCGGGCGCGACGAAACTGAATCGCGAACCGAAGACCTTGCCGTAAGCCCTTCGCAAACCCGCGAAATCTTCACCGAAGGAGAGTGGCACACTTCACCCATCTTCCGCCGCGAGGCGCTGAAGCCGGGAAACAGGATTGCGGGACCCGCCTTGATTATCGAGCCGAACCAGACAATCGCCATCGAGCCGGGCTGGCAGGCCGAAATCACCGCCAGGAATCATGTGCTTCTGCGCCGCGTCGAGAAAAAGCGCCGGCAGGCAGCGCTCGGCACCGAGGCCGATCCGGTCATGCTGGAGGTCTTCAACAATCTGTTCATGTCGATCGCCGAGCAGATGGGTGTGACGCTGCAGAACACCGCCTATTCGGTCAACATCAAGGAAAGGCTGGATTTCTCCTGCGCCGTCTTCGATCGCACTGGCGCGCTGGTCGCCAATGCGCCGCACATGCCGGTACATCTCGGCTCGATGGACCGCTCGGTCGAAACCGTCATCCGGCTGAATTCCGGCGACATCCACCCCGGCGACGTCTTTGCCCTCAACGCACCCTACAATGGCGGCACGCATCTGCCCGACATCACCGTGGTGACGCCGGTGTTCGACGACGCCCAACGCGAAATCCTGTTCTGGGCAGCCTCTCGCGGCCATCATGCGGATATCGGCGGCACGGCACCCGGCTCGATGACGCCGCTTGCCACCACGGTCGACGAGGAAGGCGTGCTGTTCGACAATTTCCGCATCGTCGATCGTGGAAAATTCCGCGAGAAGGAGCTGGAAACGCTGCTCACCGACCACCGCTACCCGGCCCGCAATCCGCACCAGAACATCGCCGACCTCAAAGCGCAGATCGCCGCCAACGAGAAGGGCGTCGCGGAACTGCGCAAGATGGTCGCGCATTTCGGCCTCGATGTCGTCGAAGCGTATATGGGCCATGTCCAGGACAATGCGGCTGAAAGCGTGCGCCGCGTGCTGGAGCGGCTGCCCGATAGTTCGCAGTACGAATACCCGACCGACACCGGCCAAATCATCAAGGTGAAGATCACGGTCAACCGGCAAAAGCGCGAGGCGACCGTTGACTTGACCGGCACGTCGCCGGGCATGAAGAACAATTTCAACGCGCCCGAACCCGTCGCCCGAGCGGCCGTGCTCTATGCTTTCCGCGTCATGGTCGAGGACATGATCCCGATGAATGCCGGCTGTCTGCGGCCAATCAACATCATCATTCCCGACGGCTGCATGCTGAAACCCGCCTACCCCGCCGCCGTCGTCGCCGGCAATGTGGAGACCTCGCAGCATGTCACCAATGCGCTGTTCGGCGCCATGGGCGCCATGGCCAACGCGCAAGGCACGATGAACAACCTGACCTTCGGCAACAAGACCTACCAATACTACGAGACGATCTGTTCCGGCTCGCCCGCCGGCCAGATGAACTCGGGCCGCGGCTTTGCCGGCACCTCCGGCGTCCACACCCACATGACCAACTCGCGCCTCACCGACCCGGAAGTGCTGGAATTGCGCTTTCCCGTGCTGCTCGAGGATTTCCACATTCGGGAAAACTCCGGCGGCAAGGGCAAATGGAGCGCCGGCGACGGCACCAAACGCACCATCCGCTTCCTCGAAAAGATGGAATGCGCGATCCTCTCCTCGCACCGCAACCGCCCGCCGCAAGGGCTGGACGGAGGCGGCGATGGCGAGGTCGGCTCGACCAAGGTCCGCCGCAAGGACGGCACGATCGACATGCTGAAAGCCTGCGACCAGACCGTGCTGCAGGCCGGCGACGCCGTCATCCTGACGACGCCGACGCCGGGCGGGTTTGGCAAACTGTAAGGAGGCGTCAACAGGCTGTCACCGGCCTGTCATGACCCTGAGCTACCCGCTTGCGGCAAAGCAAATGGGGAATCATCTTGCCATGACGGACGTTTCCGCTGATCTGGTTTTTCGCCGCGGCAAGGAAGTTGGAAAGGCCGTCTACCAGAACCGCCCGCTGTCGAAGGCCGGCATTTCGGAGCGGCTGTTCGCCTTCCTGTTTTCCGGCCTCGTCTATCCGCAGATCTGGGAAGACCCCGATGTCGACATGGAGGCGATGCAGCTTGGCCAGGGCCACCGCGTCGTCACCATCGCCTCCGGCGGCTGCAACATCCTGGCCTACCTCACGCGCTCGCCGGCCCGGGTCGACGCCGTCGACCTCAACACCGCGCACATCGCGCTGAACCGCATGAAGCTGGAGGCGGTGCGCCATTTGCCATCGCAGGGCGACCTGTTCCGCTTCTTCGGCGCCGCCGACACCAGCCACAATTCGAAAGCGTATGACCGTTTCATCGCGCCGCATCTCGATCCGGTCAGCCGTCACTACTGGGAGCGCCGCAACTGGCGCGGCCGCCGTCGCATCACTGTGTTCGACCGCAATTTCTACCAGACCGGCCTGCTCGGCCTGTTCATCGCCATGGGCCACCGCACGGCAAAATTCTTCGGCGTCGACCCTGCCGGCATCATGCAGGCCAAGAACATCGGCGAGCAGCGCCGCTTCTTCAACGAGGAGTTGGCGCCGGTCTTCGACAAGAAGCTTTTGAAATGGGCGACGTCGCGCAAGGCCTCTCTGTTCGGCCTCGGCATTCCGCCGGCGCAGTACGATTCGCTGATCACTTCTGGCGACGGCACCATGGCCAGCGTGCTGAAAGCCCGGCTGGAAAAGCTCGCTTGCGATTTTCCGCTGGAGAACAACTATTTCGCCTGGCAGGCCTTCGCCCGGCGCTATCCGAACCCCGGCGAGGCTGCCCTTCCCGCCTATCTCGAAAAACAGAACTACGAGACCATTCGCGGCAATGTCGACCGCGTCGCCATCCACCATGCCAATCTGATCGAGTTCCTCGCCGGCAAGGACGCAGGCGCGGTCGACCGCTTCGTCCTGCTCGACGCTCAGGACTGGATGACCGATGACCAGCTCAACGCGCTGTGGGCGGAAATCACCCGCACCGCATCGGCCGGCGCCCGCGTGATCTTCCGCACCGCCGCCGAACCCAGCCTGTTGCCGGGCCGAGTCTCCAGCTCGCTGCTCGACCAGTGGGACTATCAGGACCAGGCTTCGCGCGAATTTTTGGCCCGCGACCGCTCGGCCATCTATGGCGGCTTCCACCTCTACGTGAAGCGTGCGGCATGAGCACCAGCGAGTTGCCGGCCAGCCCCGAATTCAAGGCCAACCATGCCGAACTGATGGACCGCGTCTACCGCTGGCAGCGCCATATCTACGACCTGACCCGCAAATACTACCTGCTCGGCCGCGACCTAATGATCTCGGGGCTCGACGTGCCTGTCGGTGGCACCGTGCTGGAGCTCGGCTGCGGCACCGGCCGCAACATCATCCTGGCCGCGCGTCGCTACCCCGACGCCGGCTTCTTCGGCCTCGACATTTCAGCCGAAATGCTGGAGACGGCCAGCGCCGCGATTGCCCGCGAGGGCCTGGTCGATCGTGTCACGCTCGCCCAGGGCGACGCCACGGGATTCGATGCCAAGGCGCTGTTCGGGCGCAACGGCTTCGATCGCGTCTTCGTGTCCTATTCGCTGTCGATGATCCCCGGCTGGGAAAAAACTGTGTCGGCAGCGCTGGCCGCGCTGTTACCGAACGGTTCGCTGCACATCGTCGATTTCGGCCAGCAGGAAGGCCTGCCCGGCTGGTTCCGGACCTTGCTGCGCGGCTGGCTGAAAAAATTCCACGTCGCGCCGCGTGAATCGTTGCGCGAAGTGCTGGAATCGGAATCGCGGCGAACCAGCGCAAGCTTCCGTTTCCGCACGCTTTATCGCGGCTATGCCTGGCTGGCGGTTATCAAGATCACTTCCTGAATATTGCCGTGGGAAAGGCACATAAAGGCGAAGCAGCCACGATCCGTTGGATCAACGTTGCCTTATGACCCCGAGAGCGGTACACTATCTCACATGCATGGAAGCATGTGGTGATCATCGGCTTCAGGGATGAATGGCTGCGGGCCTTCTTCGTGGAAGACACCCATTCTCGCAACATTCCGTCCGATCTCGAAAGCCGTTTGTTCCGCAAGCTCCAGATGATTGACGACGCGATGATCGATCAGGATTTGCGTGTGCCGCCCAGCAATCATTTCGAGAAGCTGCGTGGCATTCTCGAAGGCTTCCATTCAATACGCGTCAACAAGCAATGGCGGCTGATCTTCCGCTGGGACGGCGGCCGCGGTGAGGCGTCGGACATCTATCTCGACGACCACAGCTATAAGTGAGGTGAGAACATGTTGATGACCGCACGCAAGCCAGCAACGGTTGGCGAAATTCTCACGGAAGAATTCATGCAACCGCTTGGCCTTACGCAGGCAGCTTTGGCCGAGGCGATGGGGGTCCAGCGCAAACATGTGAACGAATTGTGCAACGACCGCCGCAACGTGACGGCGGCGACCGCGCTCATTCTGGCACGGGTGTTCGGCAACAGCCCGGATTTCTGGTTGAACGTACAGCGCCGCAGCGATCTTTGGCAGGTCATGAACTCGCCCGACGAGCGGGCGCGGGTTGATCGCGCCAAGCCTTTGGCGACAGCTGCATAGACAAGAGTTACGGCGCGCTAGTCTAATGTAACGCCTTGATTAACGCCGCCACCATCGTCTGCGGCCGGTAGCCGAGCTTGGCCGGCGTTAGCCCCAGCCGCACGACCACCAGTTGTTCCGAGGGAATGATGGCGACCGTCTGCCCGTCATGACCTTCCATCCAGTAGGTGTCCTTGGGCAGGCCTGCGGCGACGCCGGCGCCGGGGTTTTCCTCATCGCCAGGGGCCTCGATCCACAACTGGCCTTTGCCGTAGACTTTCGAGGCAGCTGCCGGCTCCCGCATCCAGTCGACGAAGCCGGCCGGCAGGATCTGGTTGCCGTTCCACACCCCGCTTTGCAGCAGGAACTGGCCGAAGCGCGCCCAGTCATGGGCAGTCGCGTAGAGATAGGATGAGCCGACGAAGGTGCCTTGCTCGTCGGTCTCGAGCACCGCACTGTGCATGCCGAGCGGCTCGAACAGCGCCGTGCGCGGCCACGTCAGCGCCTTGGCCTTGTCGCCGATCGCGTCCTGCCAGAGGCGCGACAGCATCACCGCCGTGCCGCTCGAATAGGAAAACTGTTTGCCGACCTCTGCAGCCAGCGGCTTGGATTCGGCGAAGCCCGCCATGTCAGGTTCGAGATAGAGCATGCGCGTGACGTCGGCGACGTCGCCATAATCCTCGTTGAACTCCAGCCCGCTCGACATCGCCATCATGTCGGCGAGGCGGATGGCAGTGCGGCCGTCCGCCTTCCACGGCGCAAACAGGTTTTTGTCGTCGAAAGCCATCTTGCCGTCCTTGACCAGCGTGCCGACGATGGCGGCGTTCACCGTCTTGGTCATCGACCAGCCGAGCAGCGGCGTCTTGGCGGAAAAGCCATCGCCGTAGCGCTCGCCGACGACGCGGCCATTCTTGACCACCACCACCGCGCGCATGCCGGTGCCGGCCAGCGCCGCATCGTCCAGCAGCTTGGCAATCACCGGATCCTGTGATGCCTCGACGCGCTCGCCTTGCGGCCACAGGTCGCCCATGGTGGCCGCCGACGGCTCCGCTTGGATCGCGGTCCGCCGCGCCTTGCCTACATCGCCGTCCGGAACCGAAGCGCAGCCCAGCCCGTCACGGGCGACGGCGATGCTCTTGCCGAGGAAGCCGAACAGGCCCGCCGACACCGTTCCCCTGTTCTTGTCCACCGAAACCCGCATTAGCCGCAGCAGGGGATGCCCGGGCGCCTGCACGTCGACGGCAAGCACCTCATTGGGATCGCGGCCGGCAATGAAGACGTTCGAACAGACGATCTTGGCCGAGTAGCCCGAGCCGACCCTGATCAACTCCGGCGGCGCGATATAAAGCCAGGCAAAAAGGGCGGCGATCGCCAGAACGATCAGGCCAAGCAGCCATTTGACGATCTTGACCACGATCCGCATTTATTTCCTCCGGGCCCTGCGCGACCCTTATGTCATCGATTTGCCGCCATTGCTTCCGCAAATCACAATGCTTGTCGAGCGCCATCAACGGATTATCAACCATGATCGGCGATCACAGGATATGCTGAGCGATGCTGTGGGGCGATCGCTCGGAGGGGGCCCGATCACAAAACCGGCCATCAGTGTATAGACCCATCAGCGACCGGCTGAATCCGGCTCGGGAATTGCGATGCGCCGTCTTGCGGGCCTCATCATGCTGACGCTGCTTGGCGCCTGCTCGACCGTGGACGATCTCTCGCCGCTGTCGCCGTCCGCTTCGAGCAGCCCGACGGTTGCCGTGCGCGCGCCGCGCTTTGCCGATTCCAAACCGCATGAATGGGAAAGCGGCGCGCCCTGGAACTATGCCGTTCACGGCACCGACGTCTCCAAATACCAGACCTCGGTCGACTGGCCGGCGGCCAAGGCCAGCGGCATCTCCTTCGCCTTCATCAAGGCGACCGAGGGCGGCGATCGCTTCGATGAGTATTTCAACGAGCATTGGACCCGCACGAAAGCTGCCAGCGTTCCGCGAGCCGCCTATCACTTCTACTATTTCTGCACCCCGGCTGCCGTGCAGGCGCGCTGGTTCATCCGCAACGTCCCCGTCGACCGCTCGGCGCTGCCGCCGGTCCTCGACATGGAATGGAACCCGCAATCGCCGACCTGCAGGCTGCGTCCCGACGCTGCCACGGTGCGCGCGGAGATGACCACCTTCCTTGAAATCGTCGAACGGCACTACGGCAAGAAGCCGATCATCTACACCTCGATCGACTTCTTCGACGATAACGAGCTGTCGAGCTTTCGCGGCTATCCCTATTGGCTGCGCTCCGTCGCCGGCCATCCGCGTGAGAAATACGGCAGCCACCCCTTCACCTTCTGGCAATACACGGGAACCGGCATCGTTCCGGGCGTAAGCGGCAAGTCCGACATCAACGTCTTCAACGGCAGTGAAGCCTCCTGGAACAAGTGGCTGCGGCAGAACACCCGTTGACACCGGGCCTACCGCCTGCTTTTCGACACAGCCAGCGGTGAACAGTGCAACCGCCAGTAATTCAGGGCGTTGGGCTTCCGGGGAGCACAACAACTGCCCGCTATTCGTTTCGAGAGGAAGCTGATGCGACTGCGTTCCAAAGTCCTCGCGGCTGCGCTGACCCTGTGCGCCACGGCCTTGCCGGCGATGGCGCAGGAATGCGGCGGCGACTTCGAATCCTGGAAGCAGGGCGTCGCTGCGGAAGCCAAGGCGGCTGGCGTAGGTACAGCGGGTCTCGACGCCCTTGGAGCGGCAACCTTCGACGACAAGGTGTTGGCACGCGACCGCGCCCAGGGCGTCTTCACCCAAACCTTTGTCGAGTTTTCCAACCGCATGATCTCGGCCTATCGCCTGAAGCAAGGTGCGGCAAACCTGAAGAAATACGCCGACGTCTTCGCCCGCGCCGACCAGCAGTTCGGCGTCCAGGCGCCGATCATCGCCGCTTTCTGGGCGCTGGAGACCGATTTCGGCGCCGTGCAGGGCGACTTCCACACGCTGAGCGCCCTGGTGACGCTTTCCCATGATTGCCGCCGGCCGCAGCTCTTCCGGCAGCAGCTGGTGCCGCTTCTGGAGCTGATCGATCGCGGCGTGCTGCCGGCCGATGTCAGGGGCGCCTGGGCCGGCGAGATCGGCCAGACGCAGATCCTGCCCTCCGACTATCTGGCACGCGGCGTCGACGGCGACGGCGACGGCAAGATCGACCTGCGCGGCAGCGTGCCCGATGTGATCATGACCACCGCCAACAAAGTGCTGTCGCGCGGCTGGAAACGCGACCAGCCCTGGATCCAGGAAGTCCGCGCGCCCGAAGACATGCCGTGGGACCAGACCGGCCGCACCAACAAGCTGCCGCTGTCGCAGTGGGCGCAATGGGGCGTCACCTACCCTAGCGGCGCGCCGCTGGTCGACAACGGCCTGAAAGCAGGCCTGGCGCTGCCGATGGGCCGCAAGGGGCCTGCCTTCCTCACCTACGACAATTTCGACGTCTATCTCGAATGGAACCAGTCCTTCACCTATGCGCTGACGGCAGCCAACCTTGCCGCACGACTCGCAGGCGCGCCGCCGCTCGACCCGCGCAATCCCGAAACCGGCCTCAACAACGAGCAGATGAAGGCGTTGCAGACCAAGCTGGAAGCCAGGGGCTACGATGTCGGCACTGTCGACGGCATTTTGGGTACCAACACCCGCGAGGCGATCCGCAAGGAGCAGATGCGGCTAGGCCTGCCGGTGGATGGCTGGCCGACGCCGGAGCTATTGGGGAAATTTTAGGGCAGTAGGCAGTAGGCAGTAGGCAGTAGGCAGTAGGCAGTAGGCAGTAGAAAATTACTCCGAAAGCCGTGCCTGCCACCCCTATTCCCTATTCCCTATTCCCTATTCCCTAATCCGCCATCGTCTCCAGACTCGCAAACCCCTGCGGCGCGTCGCCCTCGTCGAACGGCGTCGTCACCTCGACGAAGGTGTCGGGGTAAAACCCGTTGAATCGGGTCCTCAGCGACAGCGAATAGGCGCCGATATGGCCGATCTCGATCCAGTCGCCGGTATCGACCGTTTCCGGCAGCCAGAATGGCCGCGACAGGATGTCGACGGAATCGCAGGTCGCGCCGCAGACCTTGAACGGCACGATGTTCTTCTCCTCGCCATTGCGCGAGCGGATCGCAGGATCGGGAATGAAGCGGGCCGGCAGCGTGATCTTGCCGGTCCATGAATCCGACAGCGACGCCCAGATGCCGTCATTGATGTAAAGCCGCTTGCCCTTGCGCAACAGCACCCGCACGATCAGCGACAGGCAGCGCGCCACGATCACCCTGCCCGGCTCGGCCACCAGCGGCATCTGGTCGAACTGATACTCTTTCAGATCGCCCGAAAGCCGCGACATGATCTGGCCGAGCGACGGCATCTCGATCTGCTTGCGGTTGGGATCGTGGCCGTATTCGGCGGGGAAACCGCCGCCGACGTCGAGCCCTGCAATATCGAAGGTCAGCCGGTTGCGCACCCAATCGGCGGAAGCCAGCGCCCGCTCATAGGTGTCGGGATCCTCGATCTGACTGCCGACATGGAAACACAGACCAACCTTGTAGCCGGTGCGGTTGAGCCGCTCGGCCAGTTCGACCGCATAGGCCGGCCCGGCGCCGAACTTCTTCGACAATTCGTAGGCGGCATGCCCCTTGGTCTGCACCCGCACGAACACGCTGATCGAGCCCGGATCGATGTCGAGCGCCCGCACCACTCGCGTCAGCTTGGTGATCTCGTCCTCGTGATCCAGCGAAATGACGCGGATGGCGTATTTCTCCAGCGCCAGCTTGATGTCCGACTGCGCCTTGACCGGATGCATGTAGAGCATCTCGGCATCCGGAGAGACCGCGCGCACGGCGGCGAACTCGCCCGGCGAAGCGACGTCGAAAGCCTTGACACCGGCTTCGACCAGGGTCTTCAGCACGATCTGCTCGCCATTGGTCTTGACCGCATAGGCGGTCTTGCCGGGGAACATGCCCATGAACTGCCTGGCATCCGCCATCAGCACTTGCGGGCGGAAGCAATAGACCGGATCGTCCGGACGAAGCGCCAGTGCCGCCTCGCGGGCATTTTCGAATCGCTGCATCGACGAATCCTTGACCTAGCCTGCGCACAATTAATCCAAGCTAGCGGCTAATGAAAACAATTCTGTGTCTCGTGCGGCTGACGCAGCGGCGCTAGGTCTTTGCCAGCAACGTTTGCCAGCGATCAGGTTTCGGGTGGCCCTTGTCACTGGCGCCGATATGGCTTCTGCCTGAGTGACTGGCATTCAGGCAGTCTGGGAGGGCGACTCACATGGCAATGGCCGCGACATCCGCACCACGCGGGCCGATGGTGCTCAAGGATTGGGGGCAACTCCTGCTGCTCGGCGCGATCTGGGGCGGCTCGTTCTTCTTTGCGCGCATCGCGGTGGCGGAACTCCCCCCGCTGGTGCTGGTGCTGTTTCGCGTCGCCATCGCCGCGATCGCACTGCAGATCTATCTCGGCCTGCGCGGTCCGTCCTTCCGCCTCGCGCTTCCGCATGCAGGCCTGTTCTTCCTGCTGGCGCTCACCAACAATGTCGTGCCCTTCTCGCTGATCTTCGCCGGCCAGACGGAGCTTGGCGCCGGCATCGCCTCGGTGCTCAACGCGACGACGCCATTCTGGACGCTGATCCTCGCCAACGCGCTGACATCCGACGAAAAGCTCTCCTGGAACAAGCTCGCCGGCATTGCGCTCGGCATCGCCGGTACGGCCGTCATGATCGGCCCCGGCCTGCTTACCGGGCTCGGCGGCCCGGTCTGGGCCAAGTTCGCGCTGATCGGTGCTTCGCTGTCCTATGGTATTGCGCTGATGGTCGCCCGCCTCTTCAAGGGCGTGCCCTCACCGGTCATCGCCACCGGACAGTTGACGGCGTCGACCATCATCATGATCCCGATCGTGCTCTTCACCTACGGTCCATCCGGCCTGTTCTCGGCCTCGCCCCCGGTCTGGGCGGCGGTGCTGGCGCTGGCGCTTCTGTCCACCGCCTTCGCCTACATCCTCTATTTCAACCTCGTCGCCTCGGCCGGCGCGACCAACGCCTCGCTGGTCACGCTTGTCGTGCCGGCCAGCGCCATGCTGCTCGGCTTCCTGTTCCTTGGCGAGCGGCTGGAGCTGTTCGAAATCGGCGGCGTGGTCCTGATCGCGCTCGGCCTCGTCACCATTGACGGGCGGTTGTTCGGCCGACGTTAGAGCGCCGCGCGTCCACTGGACGCGCAAAGAATGCTCTAACCGCCTAATTGCCCCCGCATCGCGAAAGCCTAATTCGGCTTTCGCGGGGGTAGCGCTGCCATGACACAGCAGCGACACGAGCGGGCCACATTTTATTCACAGGTCTGAAGCCGGTTTTTGCCTAGGAGTTTCAAAGCCTAACGGCAAAAGACATGTCGCGGATTTCACAATCACGTCGCAATGCAGCACATTTTCCGCTTGCCTGTGGCACAAATGAACCTAGACTCCATGACATAGCTCTTTAAGAGGAGGCTATGTCATGGGACTTACGAGGCCTATCAACGCATTGATGATCTGTGCTGCGTTCGCCTTTATCGGAGCCCTTATTATGGGCTTCCTTCCCTGACCGCCAAAGCGGGGAAGACCAGCACCCAAATAGTCCAACCAATTCAAAAGGCCGGGTTTTTCCCGGCCTTTTGTTTGAACCCGACCTCAAGCCGCGGCTGATCCGGCCGCCGCCGCCTCGTGCGAGCGGATGCCGATCATATGGCAGATGGCAAAGACCAGATCGGCGCGGTTCATGGTGTAGAAGTGGAAATCGCCGACACCGCGCTCGACCAGATCCATCACCTGTTCGGCTGCCACCGCCGACGCCACCAGCGCATGCGTCTGCGGGTCCCGGTCAAGGCCTTCGAAACGCTCCGCCAGCCAGCCGGGCACATGCGCGCCCGCCCTGGCGGAAAAGTTCGCGACCTGCCTGAAACTGTGAACCGGCTGGATTCCCGGCACGATCGGGATGTAGATGCCGGCGCGGCGGACGCGCTCGACATAGCGCTCGTAGAGATCATTGTCGAAGAAGAACTGGGTGATGGCGCGCGTCGCGCCATTGTCGACCTTGCGCTTCAGCATCTCGATGTCGGTGGCGAAATCGGGACTTTGCGGATGCTTTTCCGGATAAGCCGCGACGGAGATGTCGAAGTCCGCGATTGCCTTGAGCCCGGCGACCAGCTCCGCGCCGTTCTCGTAGCCACCGGGATGCGGCCGATACGGTTCGCCGACGCCGGAGGCCGGGTCGCCGCGCAGCGCCACGAACCGGTTGATGCCGATCGACCTGTAATCCTGGATGACCGCGTCGACCTCGTCGCGTGTTGCACCGACGCAGGTCAGATGCGCCGCTGCAGGAATACCGGTTTCCGTCAGGATGCGCTTTACAGTGCGCGCGGTACGCTCCCGCGTCGAGCCGCCGGCGCCGTAGGTCACCGAGACGAATTTCGGCTTCAGCGGCTCCAACTTTGTTACCGTCTCCCACAGCCTCGCTTCCATCTCGTCCGTCTTCGGCGGGAAGAATTCGAAGGAAACCCTGACCTTGTCGCCAATGTCGGGGCGGCGGGAAAAGCGGAACTGGTTCATGCGATTTCCCCTATCGAGTTCGCTTTGGCCTGCCTTGTGTCGTTGGAAGGATCGGCGATCAAGAGGCGCCGGTCGCGGCCAAGCCAGAGTTTTACGGTGAGCCTGGCCTCGTTGCCGCCGCGCGGCTCGAATTCCTGACTGTCTTCAAGATCGAGGCCGGCGTCCGAAAACCAGTCGGCGATCTGCCGGTCGGAAAAACCGAGCCGCATATGCGCGTGCTCCTCGCGCAGGAATTCCAGCGCATGCGGCGCGAAATCGACGATGACCAGGCGTCCGGCCGGACGCAAAAGCCGCGCCGCCTCGTGGATGGCGCGGGCGGGATCGTCGAGATAGTGCAGCACCTGATGGATGGTGACGAGATCGAAGGCATCGCGCTCGACCGGCGGTGCGAAGATGTCGCCCTGCCGAACCTGTGCGTTCGAAACCCCGGCCTTGTCGAGATTGGCGCGCGCCACGGTCAGCATCTCGCGCGACATGTCGATGCCGACACCGCGCCGATAAAGCGGCGAGAAGATTTCAAGCAGCCGCCCGGTGCCGGTGCCGAGATCCAGCATCGACTGGAACGGCCGCTTGCCCACCAGCTTCAACATTGCGGCTTCGACGGCGCGGTCCGGCACATGCAGCGAGCGGATATGGTCCCAGCTTGCCGCATTCACCGAAAAATACGCGACCGCGCGGTCCTGCCGCTTGCGCTTGACCGAGGCCAGACGCTCAAGATCGCGCTCGACCTGCGGATCGGCGCCGCGAATGCCGGAAACCAGTCCCATGACGAAGTCACGCGCTGAATCCGCATCCGACAGACGGAAGAAGGCCCAGGACCCTTCCTGGTAGCGGCCGATCAGCCCGGCCTCCAGCAAGAGCTTCAGGTGACGCGAAACGCGCGGCTGCGACTGGCCGAGAATTTCGGTAAGATCGGAAACCGTGAGGTCGCCGCGCGACAGAAGTGCCAGTATGCGCAATCGGCTGGATTCGGCCGCCGCCTTCAATGTATCAACCATGGTGTCGAGCGAGACATGCATCAGCGTATTCTCTTTGAAAAGATATAAACATATGTTTATGTCGGTTTTCGAAACCTTGCAAGCGCTATGTCGCTTCCGGACCAGAAAATGCCGCTCGTGTGGCGTTTTAAGAGACGCGGGCCATGACTGAAACGCGTGAGATGTTTGAGGCGCGCGAAGGGGAGCAGAGGCTGGAAAACGATCCGGCCCTGATGCCGCCTGATGGCGGCATCGTCTTCATCGGCCGCATTGCCTCGCCGTGGACGACGCGCGAAACCTGCCCGAAGAACATGCGCGTCGCGCGCGAGACCGGACAGAAGGCGGTGCTGACCATCGACGCGCCCTACCGAAGGGGCCTGCAGGGGCTGGAGCGCGCCAGCCACGTCATCATCCTATCCTGGCTGCATCATGCGCCGCGGACTCTGATTGTGCAGAGACCGCGCCATGCCGTTGAAGCGAAAGGTGTATTTGCGCTGCGCTCCCCTGCCCGCCCGAACCCCATCGGGCTGCACATCGCCAGGCTGATTGCCGTCAACATCGAAACCGGCCGCATCGATCTCGACGCCATCGACGTGCTCGACGGCACGCCGGTCATCGACCTAAAACCCTATTTCGCCTCGACCGACGCCATATCAGAGGCGACCATCGAAGGGCGCGACGAGCCCAATGGGATCCGGCGATGACAGCGCCGACCGGCCGCCGCCGCGCCATCGCCAAGGCGCTGACCGCACTTCTGCCGCTGGCGCCCTATGCCGATATGGAGAAGATCCGCACCGACGCCGGCGCGGTTCACATGAAGACCCTGCCGCCGGGCATCGCCGTATGGCTGGCGACCATTGCCCATATCCGCCACATGCACACCGATTACGAAAAACTGCTCAGCGAAGGCTATGACCGCGACTCGGCGCGTTTCTTCGTCATCGAGCAGACCAACATCGTGCTCACCCGCTGGCGCGCAACCCGCCTGCTCGACGCCGACGACGAGGAGGAATGACCACGGCTACTTCCGCTTTAGCACTGCGACCGCATTATAAGGCTGGCCGTCGGCCTGGCCGACCCAAGTCCAGGACAGATTTCCCTTGAAAAACCTGACCGTGATGTTGCCGCCGTCGATGCACTTGTCCTGCCCGTAGGTGATGCTCTCGTGGTATTCCGCCGAAATGTCGTCCCTGGACGTCTGCGACAGGGATCCGCCGCAGCCGAGCGACGGATAGTCGATGGACGCACCCCCATCATTGATCGTCATGGCGATCGCCCAATCAGCTCCGGCATCGCCGGCCGGGCTCTGGTGGCCGCTGCCGAGCCAGGTGCCGCTCAGCGTCGGCACATTCACCGCGCAAGGCACGTTCTGGAAGATCGACGTCAATTCGCTGCCGGTTTTCTCGCAGCGATAGGTCTGGCCGCTCTGGCACAATTCCTCGCCTTCGCGTGGGCACTGGGCGCTGGCTTGGCCCGCGGCGGCGAACATCATCATTGCCGCTGTGACGGCCCCAAACCTGCCCATTTTCCCCTCCCGTTCAGACCCGGAACGATAGGGCAATCGCGATCGAATGTATCGGCCAGATCGTCATGGAGGCCGAACAGCGCCGGGCGGGTGGCTCTATGCCTTCTGCCCAGCGCCGCTAGCCTCTCGCCTGCTTGACAGGAGGCCTCGATGAGCCGGACGATGGCAACACAGGACGAGAAGCAACTGCCCATAGTTGGCGACCGCCATGTCGACCCGCACTCCTACCCCGAGGGCGTCGCTTTCCTCGACGGCCAATATTTGCCGATGTCGCAGGCCAAGATCTCGGTTCTGGACTGGGGCTTTCTGCATTCCGACGCAACCTACGACACCGTGCATGTCTGGAATGGCCGCTTCTTCCGCCTCGATTTGCATCTCGACCGCTTCTTCGGCGGGCTGGAAAAACTGCGCATGACCATTCCCTTCGACCGCAAAGGCGTGGCCGAAATCCTGCACAATTGCGTGGCGCTGTCGGGTCATCGCGCCGCCTATGTCGAGATGCTGTGCACGCGCGGCGCCTCCCCGACTTTCAGCCGCGACCCGCGCCAGGCACTCAACCGCTTCATGGCGTTCGCCGTGCCGTTCGGCTCGGTCGCCAATGCCGAGCAGCTGCATCGCGGCCTGCGTGTCGCCATCAGCGACAAGGTGCGCATTCCGCCGGCCTCGATCGATCCGGCGATCAAGAACTACCACTGGCTCGATCTGGTGCGCGGCCTCTACGATGCCTATGATCGCGGCGCCGAGACTGCGTTGCTTCTGGACTTCAACGGCAATGTCGCCGAAGGCCCGGGCTTCAACGTCTTCTGCGTCAAGGATGGCAAACTGTCGACGCCTTCCATCGGTGTGCTGCCCGGCATCACCCGCCGCACTGTCTTTGATCTGTGCGCCGAAGAAGGTCTTGCAGCCACCGCCACCGATGTCAGCGTTGCCGCATTGCACGAGGCAGACGAGGTTTTCATCACCTCGACCGCAGGCGGCATCATGCCGGTGACGGAGATCGACGGTGTTCGGATCGCCGACGGCAAGGTCGGCGCGATCACCAGCCGGCTGATGGCGCTCTATTGGGAGAAGCACGAGGATCCGGCGTGGTCGAGCCCTGTGAATTATCCCTGATAGTCAGCAAGGTCTCGAGAAAAACCGCAAGGATTGAGGCCACCACTTTTGCTACGCTCCATGGGCAGCGCAGCCTGCCCTCAGGCTTGATAGATCCACTGCTCCGGCACGCGCACCGAGATTTCTTCGCCGGCCATGACCGTTCCCGGCTTCTCGACCCAGGCGACGACGCCGCGCAGCCGTTTCGCGACTTTCGGGAACAACAGCGCGCCGGCTCCGACGTCGGCCAATCCGGCGTTTTCGGCGATCGACCGGCCGGCGATGCGGCACGGGCCGTTCTGTGCGTCGACCTTGATGGTGACGCCGCCCTTGAAGAACAGCAGCGTGCCGGCCGGCAGCATGGAGAGGTTCGGCACCCCTTCGATCACAAGATTGGCGCCGATCCACTCCGGCCTGATCTCGGCCAGGCCCATGCGTTCGGCGACAACCGCCAGCTCGTCCGCCGCCACGACGGACAATTGCCGTTCGTTGCGTATTTCCGTGCCGCGCGGATACCAGGGCTCGCGCCCGCCCGAGCGCCGTGTCGGTCCGGCATGGAAATCGCCTGAAATGCCGTCGAAACCCAGCCGCAATTCGTCCACCGGGCGGGTCTGAAAATGATCCGCCGGCGCCACGTAAAGCGCTGCCGCCCTGGCGGCAAGCTTTCGCGCGGGGATGATTTCAACCGGCTTTTCAGCCTCGGGGAAGAGATCCGACATGGCGTTCTTTCCAATCGTCATTCGACGAGTTAGCCGGGCGGGCTCCGAGGCGTCCAGTCGAAAGTGCTGATCGTCCGATCAACAGCACCGATAGGATCGCGATCACGCTTTTCTTACCTTTCATCGATTTCGCGCCGCATTGCCGCCGCGCGGTGCCGGTTTCATGGTTACGTCCAGACAGTTTGCGGAGGCTGATCATGCGACCTGTGACGGCAATCACGTTGCTTTGGTTGATCTGGGCAGGAATCTGGGCCGTCGCCGCCCTGTGGTCCGACCCTGCCCAGAAGCGCGCCGGGTTCAGGGCGGAGGCCCGCTATCGGGGTCTATGGCTGGCCGGCGCGGTGCTGCTGTTCATTCCGGCGCACGGCTATGAAGGCCGGCTCAGGCTGTGGATGCCTGATCTCTCCGAAGCCTGGATCTGTGTCGCCCTGATCGCCATCGGCATCGCCTTTGCCTGGTGGGCGCGCCTGCATCTCGGCAGGCTGTGGTCGGGCGCCATCACCGCCAAGGCCGGGCATCGGGTCATCAATACCGGCCCGTATGGCGTTGTCCGGCATCCGATCTACACCGGATTGCTGCCTGGCGATCCTCGCCACCATGGCGGCCAAGGGCACCCTCTGGGGCATAGCCGGAACCGCCCTGCTCATCATCGGCATCGTGACCAAGGCAAGACTGGAAGAAAGCTTCCTACGCGGCGAGTTGGGCAGTGCCCGTTCGCACCAGCTTGACCAGACAAGCTTAAAGCATCCGCAACAGCGCACCACCTATCGAATACCCCGCGCCAAAGGCGCAGATCAGGCCGAAATCGCCGGGCTTCATGTCGGCGTGGTTCTCCGACAGCGCGACGATGGCGCCGGCGCCCGCCGTGTTGCCCAGCCGCTCCAGCACCATCGGCGCGCGGTCGTGGTCGACTTCGTGGCCGAACGACAGTTTCAGGATCATCGCATTCATGCGCGCATTGGCCTGATGCAGCCAGAAGCGCCTGATCGCCTGCGGCGTCAGCCCGTGCTCGGCGAGGAATTCGACGATGAATTTTTGCCCGGCGACGGTGACTTCCTTGAACACCTTGTTGCCGACCTGCTTGATCAGATTGCCTTCCAGGTTGATCATGTAAGGATCTTCCTGGGCGGTGCGGGTGTGATAGCCCAGATTGGTGCGGATGTTGTTCGACATCTGCGTCCAGACGCGCGTGTCGAGCACCTCGAAGCGCCCCGGCCGCTTGTCGCCCTTGGCCAGGCCTTCGACCACCATCGACACCGAAGCGTCGCCGAAGATGAAATGCGTCTGCCGGTCGCGGAAATTGAGATGCCCGGTGATGATCTCCGGCGTCGTCACCAGGATGCGTTTGTGCGCGCCCGACCGCACCAGGTTGACGGCGACGTGCAAGGCGGCCGCGGCCGAGGAACAGCCAAGCCCCATGTCGAAGCCGGCGCCCTTGGTGCCCAACGCCTCCTGCATTTCGATGGCGATCGCCGGATAGGGCCGCTGGTGATGCGAGGCCGAGCAGATCACCAGGTCGATATCCGACGGCTGCAGCCCGGCGTGGTCGAGCGCCTTCTTCGCCGAGGCGATGCCGAACTCCGCCTCCAGCGACAGCGCGTCGTCGGGCCGCGCCGGAATGCGCGGCGCCATCCGGGTCGGATCGAGAATGCCCTCGCGCTCGATGACATGGCGGGTGCGCACGCCCGAGGCGTGGACGATGAAGTCGCTGTCCGATTTCGGCAGCGGCGGCTCGCCAGTATCCTGGCGGCGCGCATTTTCCGTGTCGACCCAGGCATTGAAGCTGGCGACCAGTTCTTCATTGGTGATTGTGGGTTCGGGGATTTCAACGCCGATGCCGCTGATGATGACGCGATGCATGTCCAGTCCGTCCCATCCGCAGGCGCTGCGGCTTCATGTGGGCGCCGGAATGCTCCGGCGCAACAGTTTTCTCACCGAGGCGGTTTACGCCGGCTTAAACCAAAGATCTGGGCCGACTTAAGCCGATCCTTGACATGGCCACAGGCAAAGCCAAGCGGCCCTAAGACGCCGCGCAACACGGATAATCAAGCTCGTTTTGCGACAATGAAAATGCGCGGAAAGCGCAAGAGCACCTTGCCATCAGCCGTCTTCGGATAGGCCTTGGCGATCTTGGCCGTGTAACATTCGAGGAACAGCGTCCGCTCATCGGCACCCAGCGGATCGAGGAACGGTTTCAGGCCCGTCGACTTCACCCATTCGACGATCGCCTGCGCATCGGCAAGCGGGTGGTTGTAGATGGTGTGCCAGATATCCAGCCGATCGCTGAGCGGCGACAGAAGATCATAATAGAACGACACCGGCGGCAACGGCCCGCGTGCCGCGCCCTTGAGCTTTTCGGCAAACGGCATTTCGGCGGCGGTTTCACGCATCAGGCGGTGCGAGTCCTCGCCCATATTGTCGGGCATCTGGATGGCCAGCGCGCCGCCTGGCGCAAGAAAACCCATCAGCCGCTGGAACACAGCGGGATGCTCGGGCAGCCACTGGAACACCGCATTGGCGAAGATCACGTCGACCGGCTCCGCCGGCTGCCATTTGGAGGCATCGGCCAGATCAAAGGTGACCTCGGGCAGACGCGCCCTCGCCTTCTCGATCATGTCGGGCGAAGTGTCGAAGCCGCTCACCTGCGCATCCGGCCAGCGCTCGACGAGCAGCTCGGTCGAGTTGCCCGGCCCGCAGCCGATGTCGACGACCCGGCGCGGGAAGTCCACCGGCACCTGTGCCACCAGGTCTCGCGCGGGCCGCGTGCGCTCGTCCTCGAATTTCAGATATTGGGCGGCGGACCAATCAGCCATGTGAACTCCTCACGTCTTCTTGAGAATTCGCCGCCCGGAAAACCCCTTACCGCGTCAGCCTCTTGTAGGTCATGCGGTGCGGGTTGACGGCATCCGGCCCGAGGCGGCGGATCTTGTCCTGCTCGTAATCCTCGAAATTGCCCTCGAACCATTCGACATGGCTGTCGCCCTCGAAGGCGAGGATGTGCGTCGCCAGGCGATCGAGGAACATGCGATCGTGCGAGATGATGACGGCGCAGCCGCCGAAGTTTTCCAGCGCGTCTTCGAGTGCCGCCAGCGTTTCGGTGTCGAGATCGTTGGTCGGTTCGTCGAGCAGCAGCACATTGCCGCCGGTCTTCAGCATCTTGGCCAGATGCACGCGGTTGCGCTGGCCGCCGGACAGATTGCCGACCTTCTGCTGCTGGTCGCCGCCACGGAAGTTGAACGACGCGCAATAGGCACGCGTGTTGGCCTCGAATTTGCCGAGCTTGACCACTTCTGCGCCGCCGGAAATCTCTTCCCATACCGTCTTTGACGGATCGAGCGCATCGCGGCTCTGGTCGACATAGCCGAGCTTCACCGTTTCGCCGACGCGCACTGAGCCCGCATCCGGCTTTTCCTGGCCGGTGATCATGCGAAACAGCGTCGTCTTGCCGGCGCCGTTCGGGCCGATGACGCCGACGATGCCGCCGGGCGGCAGCTTGAATTCCAGGCCGTCGATCAAAAGCGTGTCGCCAAAGCCCTTCGACAGGCCTTCCGCCTCGATCACCACATTGCCGAGCCGCTCGCCATGCGGGATGACGATCTGCGTATCGCTCGGACGCCGCTTGTCGGCTGCATCCAAAAGATCCTGGAACGCCTGGATACGCGCCTTGGACTTCGTCTGGCGGGCCTTCGGGCTCGACTGGATCCATTCGCGCTCGCGGCCGATGGCGCGCTGGCGGGCATCGTCCTCGCGGCCTTCCTGCTTGAGCCGCTTGGCCTTGGCTTCGAGGTATTTGGTGTAGTTGCCCTCATAGGGAATGCCGCGGCCGCGATCGAGTTCGAGGATCCAGCCGGTGACGTTGTCGAGGAAGTAGCGATCGTGGGTGATGATCATCACGGCGCCCGGATAGGCACGCAAATGCTTTTCCAGCCACGCCGTGGTTTCGGCGTCGAGATGGTTGGTCGGTTCGTCGAGCAGCAAAAGGTCGGGCTGGCGCAGCAAGAGTTGGCAAAGCGCGACGCGGCGCCGCTCGCCGCCCGAAAGCTTGGTGACTTCCGAATCCTTGGGCGGGCAGCCCAGCGCTTCCATCGCCATCTCGACCTGCTGTTCGAGATCCCACAGGTTGAGCCGGTCCATCTCGTCCTGAAGCTTGGCCGACTCGTCGGCCGTCTCGTCGGAGTAGTTCATCATCAATTCGTTATAGCGTTCGATGATCGCGGTCTTGGCGGCGACGCCTTCCATGATGTTTTCGAACACGGTCTTGTCCGGATCGAGCGCCGGCTCCTGCGCCAGGTAGCCGACGGTTGCGCCTTCGGCCAGCCAGGCTTCGCCGTTCCACTCCTTGTCGAGCCCGGCCATGATCTTGAGGATCGTCGACTTGCCCGAACCGTTGGGGCCGAGGATGCCGATCTTGGCGTCGGGATAGAAGGAGAGATGGACATTCTCGAGCACCTTCTTGGTGCCATAGGCCTTGTTGAGGCCGGCCATGTGATAGATGAACTGGCGTGCCACGCGCGCTTTCCCTGAAAAAAACTGACTGGCCCAGAAAACTGACTGGATCTGTCGAATTGAGTGGAGGTTGGCCGCTATGTAGGCGATGCGGCGGCGAACGGCAATCGCTTTTGCCATATCTGCCCGGTCACACGCGGAAGTGTCCGCCAACCGCCGAAGTTTTCCACCAGCACGAAGCGTGCTGAAATCTCCGGTTAACTCTTCGGCGTCAAAACAGGATCGGAGTGGAATCGCTCGCTATTCGCGATTTCGAGAAAGAGATCGGGTCGACGGCATTGCTGAACAGTTTCCTGCTCCTTGCCGAAGCGGTCGTCTATTTCAGCGTCATGGTGACGCTTTTCCGCTTCCGGAGGCGCATCGGCCTCGGCGTGTTCATCTGCGCGCTCGGTGTCATGCACTTCCTCGAGACCTACCTCGCCAGCGTTTTTTATGTCGCCTTGCCGTTCGGCATGGTCTCGCCTGGCTCGGCGGTGCTGTTTTCCGGCAAGCTGGTGATGCTTTTGCTGCTCTATATGAAAGAGGACGCTGCAACTGTGCGTCAGCCGATCTACGGCCTGCTGCTCGGCAATGCGCTGATGATCGGGCTGGTGCTGCTGCTGCGCCTGCACGTCATCGCGGCACTTCCCGACGGCAGGCTCCCAGACATCGGCTTCATCGACCAGATGGGCTGGCTGATGGTGTGGGGCACGACGCTGCTGTTCGTCGATGCCATCCTGATCATCCTGCTTTATGAAAAGCTCGGGCGTTATCTGCGCAAGGCGCCGTTCGCGCGCATCCTGATTTCGGTCGCTTGCGTGCTGACATTCGACCAGGCCGGGTTTTTCACCGCCCTGCATTTCGTTGCCGGCGCGCCGATAGCCGTCTTTTTCGGCGGCTGGTTCGCCAAGATGGCGGCGGCGGTGACGTTCAGCACCATGCTCGTCGCCTATCTCAAATGGTTCGAGGAGCGCCAAGTCACCGCGCCGCGCGGATTGACCGATATCTTCGATACGCTGACCTATCGCGAACGCTACGAAGCGCTGGTCGAACATGTCGGGCGGGACGGCCTGACCGGCCTGCTGCACCGCGGGCGCTTCGACGCCGACGGTGAAGCCGCCGTCCAGGCCAGCCTGCGCACCGCCAGGCCGCTCAGCCTGCTGATCATCGATGTCGACCATTTCAAATCGATCAATGACCGTTTCGGCCATGCCGAAGGCGACAAGGTGTTGAAGGCGGTCGCGGCCCTGCTTGGCGAGACGGCAAGCGCCGAGGACCAGGTGTTCCGCATCGGCGGCGAGGAATTCGCCATCCTCAGTTCGCGTCCGCACTCGGTCGCCAGGCTGTTCGGCGAAAGCATTCGCCACGCGGTCAAGGGCTCGGCCGCCACCAGTCGCTTCGAGCTCACCGTCAGCGCTGGCGTTTCCAGCGTCAGCGAAACCACGCGCTGCCTTGCCGACCTGTTCGCGCTTGCCGACCAGCGTCTCTACAAGGCGAAGTCGACCGGCCGCGATCGCGTCGTCGGCGAGCCGGGCGGCCAAGAAGCCGACACAGCCGCTGCGCGGACCAAATCCGCACAGATCTAGTTCGTTACGAATTCCTCTGCCGTCGAAAGCCCGTCACGGTCGAAACCGCCATCAGCGCGATCGCCAGCCATTTCAGCACCGTGATGATCGGCCCGGCCTGGATATCGTAGGCAATGAACAGCAGGATGCCCGGCACCAGCAAGCCGCACATGACCAGCATGATGCGGTTGATCTGCCAGGACACTTTTGACGCCAACGCCTCGTCGCCGAGTGCTGGAACCAGCACCGCCCGCACCGTCTTGCCGCCCACCAGCATGGCCGAAAGGTGCATCGAGATCGGCAGACCGAGCCCGATGATCAGGAAAGCGCAAGCGGCCAGCAGGAGCGAAAACTTCAGCGCGCTGGTTTCCGCCGCTATGGGAAACAGCAGCGTCGCCAGCGGCAGGAAGACACCGAAAATGCCGATCGCCGCGATCGTGATGAAGATCGCCGCATTGACGATCGTGAACAGCTGGTAGGTGCCGACGCCGATCGGTTCGGAGAGCGTCCGCATGCGTGCCCACTCGGCGTCGGTATACGAAAAGCCCGGCCATTCCATGCGGGCATCGTTTATCGAGACCATGCCCTTGGCCCAGAAAGCCAGCCGCGCCAGCGCGCTGCTCGTCATGCCATCCATTGCCGCCCCCGCCAGAATGATGCGCTCGCAGCATAGCACCAGGGCGCGGCAGCGCGACAGTCCGGTATCTCTGTTGAGAGTTACTGGAAGCCGATCGCGTCGACATTGCCTGTCGGGCAGCCGGCCTTGTTGGTCGGCACCGAAGCCAGCAGCAGATCCTTAAGCGAGCTGTTGGGCCCGATCGGACCCGCGAGGCCGAGCGTCAGTTCGCCGATCAGCCGCCTGCCGCTCGACGGATCGATGACGCAGGAAACGCGCACGCGATCCCCTGCTCCCGCCCCGAAGGCAGTGTCGAAAGCGCCGCGGATCTGGTCCGCCGTCAGCTTGCCGCCGATGTTCTTGGCAAAGAGTTCGCGCACCGGCGAGCTGTTCACCGCGCGCATCAGGTTGAGCGCATCGGAGAAATAGTCCTGCTGGCTCTTGCCGTAGCAGGTGCCGTGCTTGATCCATTCATGCCGATCGAGGTGGGAGGCCGTGCCGGGCATCACCTGATCGAGTTCCGTGCGGGTGTTGGCGTCAAGATTGACCGGCGGCAGGTCTTTCCAGTGGGCCGGATTGTCGTTGGCCTTGTCGCTCGCCGTCGCCTGGCAATAGAAATTGCCGTTCGGCTGCGGCCAGAGACCGTGCAAGGTGAAATGCGTGGCGTCGAAATCACCAGCACTCTGCGCCCTGCATTCGGTCTTGTTCGACTTTGTCTCGCAAAACGCCGGCTGCCAGCTCAGCGCGAAGACGTATTCGGGTTTCCCCGATGCCGCCGGCTTGCCTTGCCCGTCAGGTGCGGCCGGCACGGTCGCCGCGCTGCTGCCGGAAACGTGGCCGCAGCTGACCTTCACCCAGCGGCGCTCCGGATCGGCGCCCGGCACCAGGATGAGATAATGCGTCGGCGTATCCTTGTTGCCGGCAAGCAGCCGATAGCTCTGCCCGGCATCGGTCGAGACATTGCCGGGGTTCTTGCCGTTCTTGATGGCTTGCGTTGCCGGACAGGCAGCGTCGGCCACAAAGGAGCCGCTCATCTTGACGTCGGCACGCGCGGCACCGGCCAGCGACGCGGCCAGCATGGCCAATCCGAAAACGACACCAATGCGCATGGAAAATCCTCGGCTGGACAAGTGGGCGACAGACTGAAGCTGTCTCCATGTCAGAATTGCGATATTTTGCTGGCCAAACGCAAGAAACATCGTCGCGAAAAGCGGGTTTGCTGGATTGACGCATAATGTGGGCCGGCGCAAACAAAGCCAACGACGATAATGCAAGGGCGGGACCGAGCGGCATGTCATTCAGCCAGCAGCGCGTGGTTCGCTCCCCAACCGGTGCCGAGCTCAATCTTTTCGTCAGGCAGGCCGATGGCCGGGCACGCGCCGTCGTCCAGATCAATCATGGCCTGGCCGAGTACGCAGCGCGCTATGCCCGCTTTGCCGATTTTCTTGGCTCCCGCGGCTTCGATGTCTATGTCCACGATCATCGCGGCCATGGCGCGACCAAGGCGCCCGACGCGCCGCTCGGCAGGTTCGCCGCCAGCGACGGCCCGGCCAAGGTGATAGCCGACGTCGGCGCCATCCATGATCTTATCGCCCGCGAACAGCCAAACAGACCGGTCATCCTGTTTGGTCATTCGATGGGAGCGTCGGTCGCGCTGAACTACCTGTTACGCCACTCGCCGCGCGTTCATGCCGCCGGTATCTGGAACGGCAATTTCTCCCAAGGCCTGCTCGGACAGGTGGCGCTGGGCATCCTTGCCTGGGAACGGATGCGGCTCGGCTCCGACGTGCCATCGCGTCTGCTGCCGAAGCTCACCTTCCAGGCCTGGGGCAAGGCGGTGCCCAATCACCGCACATTGTTCGACTGGCTGTCGCGCGACGAGGCGGAAGTGGCGAAATACATCGCCGATCCGCTCTGCGGCTGGGATGCCTCGGTGTCGATGTGGCGCGATGTGGTCTCGATGGCGCTGAACGGCGGCAAGGATGCCGGCTTTGCCGGCATCCGGCGCGACCTGCCCATCAGCATCGTCGGCGGCGAAAGAGATCCCGCCTCGGATTATGGCAAAGGGATCACGCATCTTGCCAGCCGCATGCGCGCGATGGGCTTTTCGAATCTGGTTTCAAAGGTTTACGCCGGCACCCGCCACGAAAGCCTGAACGAGGTGAATCGCGACATCATCATGGATGATTTCGCCGCCTGGGCCGACAAAGTCCTCAAAGCGTGACGGATTGGCCCATTGCAAGAGCCGTGACAGCCGTTGCAGGGCTTGATAGAGGCTCTGCTTTCGCAGCAGTCACGGTGATTGCGGCAACCACGGTGATCCATGGCTGAGCCCCCGCTGAAAGGCGTCCGCGTCGTCGAACTCGCCCGCATCCTTGCCGGGCCATGGGCCGGGCAGTTGCTTGCCGATCTCGGCGCCGATGTCATCAAGGTCGAAAGCCCCGATGGCGGCGACGACACCCGCAAATGGGGGCCACCCTTCGTCATGGGCAAGGACGGCGAGAACCTGTCGGCCGCCTATTACCATTCCTGCAATCGCGGCAAGCGCTCCATCGCCATCGATTTCTCGACACCGGAAGGGGCCGAGACCGTGCGCCGGCTGGTCGCCACCTCGGACGTGCTGATCGAGAACTTCAAGCTCGGCGGTCTGAAGAAATACGGCCTCGACTATGACAGCCTGCGCAAGATCAACCCGCGCCTCGTCTATTGCTCGATCACCGGCTTCGGCCAGGACGGACCCTATGCGCCGCGCGCCGGCTACGACTTCATCATCCAGGCCATGGCCGGCATGATGTCGATCACCGGCGAGGTCGGCCGCGAGCCGCAAAAAGCGGGCGTCGCCATCTCCGACATCTTCACCGGCCTTTATTCGGTCATCGCCATCCAGGCAGCATTGCGCCATGCCGAACAAACCGGCGAAGGCCAGCACGTCGACATGGCGCTCTTCGACACCCAAATCTCGGCGCTCGGCAACCAGAATTTGAACTATCTCGTCTCCGGCAAATCGCCGGTGCAGATGGGCAATGCGCATATGAACATCGCCCCATACGAGGTGGTGCCGGTCCGGGATGGGCACATCATCCTGGCGGTCGGCAATGACGGCCAGTTCGCCAAATTCTGCGCCGCTGTCGGACTGGGCGACCTGCCTGCCAATCCCGACTTCGCCACCAACCCCGCCCGGGTCGCCAACCGGGTGAAATTGCATGAGCGCATGATCGAGGCGCTGAAGGTTTTTGACCGCGATCCGCTGCTGGCCAAGCTGGAAGCGGCCAGCGTGCCGGCGAGCCCGATCAACACGATCGGCCAGATGTTTGCCGATCCGCAGACGATCGCGCGCGGCATGCGGCTTGATCTCGACGACGGCCATGGCAATCTTCTGCCTTCGGTGCGTGCGCCGATGGTGATGTCGGGCACGCCGCTGGTCTATGAGCGCCCCTCGCCGCGCCTGGGCGAGCACACGCAAGAAATCCTTGCCGAACTGGAGAAGTCTGGACAATGAAGACCGGCGGACAACTCATCGTCGACGCGCTCGAAGCCAACGGCACCGACCGCATCTATTGTGTGCCGGGTGAATCCTATCTGGCGGTGCTCGACGCGCTGCACGATTCTGCGATCCGCACCATCGTCTGCCGCCAGGAAGGCGGTGCCGCGATGATGGCCGATTGCCACGGCCGCCTGACCGGGAAGCCCGGCATCTGCTTCGTCACCCGCGGCCCCGGCGCCACCAACGCCTCGGCCGGCATCCACATCGCCATGCAGGATTCTATACCCGTCATCCTGTTCATCGGCCAGGTCGCCAGCCACGCCAAGGAGCGTGAAGCGTTCCAAGAGGTCGATTATAAGAGGTTCTTCGGCGATATCGCCAAATGGGTGGTCGAGATCGACGACGCCTCGCGCATCCCCGAATTCGTCACCCGCGCCTTCGCGGTGGCGACATCGGGCCGGCCCGGCCCGGTGGTGATCTCGCTGCCCGAAGACATGCTGACCAGCATCGTCGAAGCACCTATCGCCTTGCCGCACACGCCGGTTGAGACACGGCCGGGCGAAGCGGAGCTCGATGCGCTGGAAAAGCTGCTGGCTAAGGCCAAGCGGCCGTTCGTCATCCTCGGCGGCACGCGCTGGGACGCCGAGGCGGTGGCGCAAATGCGCACGGTCGCCGAGGCGTGGTCGCTGCCGGTCGGTTGTTCCTTCCGCCGGCAGATGCTGTTCGATCATCTACATCCGAACTATGCCGGCGATGTCGGCATCGGCATCAACCCCAAGCTGGCCACAGCGATCAAGCAGGCCGATCTCGTGCTCCTGATCGGCGGCCGCATGGGCGAAATGCCGTCCTCGGACTACACGCTGCTGAAAAGCCCCTACCCCGACCAGACACTGGTCCATGTCCATGCCGACGCTGGCGAGCTCGGCCGCGTCTACAGGCCGACACTGGCGATCAACGCCTCGCCTTCTGCCTTCATCGACGCTTTCGCCAAGCGCAAGCCGGCCTCTGAGCCGACTTGGGCAGCCGAGACACCAAAGCTGCATGCCTCCTATCTCGACTGGTCGACGCCACCGGAAGGCGGCCCCGGCTCGGTCCAGATGGGCCCGATCATGAACTACCTCGAAAAGATGCTGCCCGACGACGCCATTCTCACCAACGGCGCCGGCAATTACGCGACCTGGGTGCATCGCTTCCACCGCTTCCGCCGCTTCGCCACTCAAGGTGCGCCGACATCGGGCTCGATGGGCTATGGCACGCCTGCGGCCGTCGCTGCCAAAGAGCTGTTTCCGGAGCGCACCGTGGTCGCCTTCGCCGGCGACGGCTGCTTCCTGATGAACGGGCAGGAATTCGCCACCGCCGTGCAGTATGACCTGCCTATCATTGTGGTCGTCGTCAACAACGGCATCTATGGCACCATCCGCATGCATCAGGAGCGCGAATATCCCGGCCGCGTCGTCGCCACCGATCTTAAGAACCCCGACTTCGCGGCTCTCGCCCGCGCCTATGGCGGCCATGGCGAAACGGTCGACAAGACCGCCGATTTCGCTCCCGCCTTCGAACGTGCCCGCGCCAGCGGCAAGCCGGCGATCGTGGAAATCCGCCTCGACCCCGAAGCGATCACGCCGACCAAGACGATGACGCAGATACGCGACAAGGCGTAGTCCAAACAAAAAAAGAGGCGGTCGCCCGCCCCTTTTCGTCATGCGGCTTGCGCTAGAGCGTTTCATATTTTGACGGAAGCGTAGCCTGCGTTTTCGAAGTAGTTCTTGCATTCGGCTGCCTCGATGGTTTCGACGAG
>NZ_JAMYLI010000023.1:0-110096 GCF_040317955.1 Mesorhizobium sp. M1342
CCATAGCCGAGAGCGCCGCCACCCCCGCCCCCACCCAGGAGCAGTTCGGTTGAACCGATCGAGATCGTTGAAGTGCCAGCCCCATTGCCGTTGCCTCCGCCACCCCCGCCACCTCCCGCCGTCCCCCCGAGCCTCCCGGATTTCCGCCCGCAACACCTTGTCCGTCGCTGCCGTTAAATGTGTCGAAAAAGCTCCCGGCAACGCCGCTTGCACCACCTCCTCCACCATTGGCACCCGCGGCTCCGCCCCCCCCTCCACTGCCAAAGCCGCCCCTTGCGACGCTGCTGCCGGCGCCACCATCGCCGGTGATGGTGCCGCTGCCGAGGTCACCGGCGCCTCCGGCTCCGCCTTGGGCACCGTCCCCACCTTTTCCGCCGTCACCCCCGCCGGCGGCGCCGCCGCCACCGCCGCCCGTACCTGTACTGTCGCTTCCATTGGCGCCGGTGTATCCTTGCCCTCCGGCCGTGCCACTAGCACCCGCGCCGCCGTCCGCCCGTGCCACAGATGGCGAGAACGTCAGCACGACCGGTGCAGCCATGGCGGCCCCCAGCGCGCTCGCGCATAGAAGACGGGTCAGAAGGGCCACGCGTGGACCGTCAGCTTGCCGAGGGCGGGTGAGATTGCGTGACGGCACCCGATGCGTCGGTTGCGAGACGGCAAGGGGGGCGCCCAGGCGCAGGATCTTTTCCTTACCCTTCTTGATGAGTTCAGTGGTTTCTTTCCGGCCCATGTCAATCCCATCGTGTCCGGCACAACCCGATTGCGCTGGAATCTCTCCAGCCTGCAGCATCCCGCGAAAGCCCGGCTCGCGATATCGTTGAAACTAGCTATGCCGGGGCTCAAGGCGGTTCGTCGCCTGCGGCAATGTCGAACCGCCTATCTCCTCGTTTTCACGCGAGTGCGAGCGGAAAACCGTTCATGCCATTCCTGGAATTGCGTCGGCGGGCACATGCAGGGCCAGCACGGTTTCGCCGCGCCGCGACCGCGTGTCGAGCGTGCCGCCCAGCCGTCCGGCCCGCGCCCGCATCGAGCGCAGGCCGGTGCCCGGGACGGGCGCCTCCGAGGCGGCATCGAAGCCGACGCCGTCGTCGTGGATCATCAGGCTCAGCGTCTCGCCGCGCCGGTGCAGGTCGATGACGACGCAGCTTGCCTGGCTGTGCTTGAGCACGTTGGTCAGGCCCTCCTGCAGGATGCGGACGAGATCGAGGCTTCGCGCGAGCGACAGGTGGCAGTCCTCCAGCCCGGTCAGGTTCCACACGCAATCGATGTCGCGGCTTTCACATGCCAGCGTGTGGCGGCGGCGCAGCGGTGCGATCCACTCGGCCAGAGACTGGCCGCCCGTCTGGTCGTCGGCGGCGGTGTCGATGATCACCCGCAACTCGTCGCGCAGTTCCTTGAGGACGGACAGGAAGGGATCGGCCGGCAGGTTCTGCGGCGCATGTTCCAGCATGGCGATCGAATTGACCAGGGTGCCACCCATGCCGTCGTGCAGATTGTGCGAAAGGGACACGCGCTCGGCCAGCCTGGTGTTGGCCAAAATGACCTCATGCTGCTGATGCAGCGTGAGGGCGAGTTCTTTCCTGGCGGTTTCGATCTTGGCCGTGAGCTCATCGTTGAACCCCTCGATGCGGCGCATGTTGGCGACGAAGTTCCAGGCCAGCACCAGCGCCATGCCGACCATCTGGAACTGGGATGTCAGCGTGACGTAGTAGACATTGCCAAGAAGTATGCCGAGATAGGTCATCAGGTCATGCAGGATGGCCACGATGGTGAACGCGTTGACGATATGGAGGACGATGTGGTCCAGGCGAGCGCTGCGCCAGGTCAGGCCGATCGACAGGAAACAGGCGCCGATATAAAGCAGCGACCAGGACAAGGCCAGCAGGTTGAGCATCGGGCCGAGCTGGGAATGCGGCGTGGCAAACAGGGCTGCGGCGCCGATCGCCAGCGCGGTCCATAGCACGGCTTCCCCTCGGGGAAAGCGGCGCTCGGCAAAGCGGATGACAAACAGCACGAAGGCGGCGGCCATGACCATGAAGGAGAGCATGATGAAACGCTGCCATGTGTCGGTCGCCCCGAACGGCCAAGGGCTCGTCACCACGAAATTGAGCGAATAGCAAAACCACGCAATCGTCATCAGGGCGAACCAGCCATAGGCCTTCAGGCTTCGGCGCAGCAGCCAGACGACGAAAAAGAAGGTGCCAAGCGCCGCGGTGACGCCGAGATAGAAGACCGGCAGCTCGCGGCGAATCCAGAATTGCTGGACAAAATGAGCACGCGTCGCCGAAGGCGGGCCGATCAGGACCGGACCAAGGCCTGGCTGGTATGGCGCCAGGCCCGAGACCCTGATCAGCAGCGTGTTGGTGCCGGCATGCAGAACCGGGGCCGCGAGCTGCCAGTAGCGGGGCACGTTCCATGAGCGCGTCAACGGCTCGACGAGGAATTCGTCGCGGCCGAGTTCCGCGCCGTTGACCGAGATCGATCCGGCCAGTGTCCAGTAGTTCAGCGCGAGGCCCAGCGGTTCGGCCGCGTCGGGCCTGTCGAAGGTGAGGCGATACCAGACCACGCCGTCGAAACCGGGCCAGCGCGTCGTCCAGTCGTCGGGCAAGGTCACGCTGGTCCAGCCGGTGGCCGGCGGCGCGGCGGCGTCCCAGCCGGATCTCACGGCCTCGATCGTCTTGAACGGCACGGCCCCGCCGGCGGCAAAGGCGATGCCGCCCGGCACGAGGAGCAGGAATATCAGGGCAAGAAGCCTTGCGACCGCGCCTCGAAGATCGCTTCCGTCCGGGATTTGACCGACAGCTTCTTGTAGATGTTGCGAATGTGGCATTCGACCGTGAACCTGGAGAGGGAAAGGACTCCCGAAATCTCTCGATTGGTAAGCCCCTTGGCAACGAGGTTGAGGATCTCGATCTCGCGCGGCGTCAAGGGAGGCGGCGGCGCAAGCGCGGGCTTGCCGCGCCCCGGCCTGTCGGTGGAAGGACGGGCACGCCCGGTCGGCGCCGGCGCCGACACCAGTTCCAGGATGCGCCGGGCGATGAAGGGATCGATCGGCGCGCCGCCGCGGATGGTGCTGTGGATCGAAAGCGAAAGCTCGATGTCGTCGCGCTCCTTCAGGAGGTAGCCGGTCGCGCCGGCACGTAGGGCCTCGAGGATGGTGTTTTCGTTGCTCCAGGCCGAGATGACGAGGATCGGCAGCGCCGCGTCATGCTCGTGCAGGGAGCCGATAAGGTCGATGCCGTTGCCATCGGGCAGGCCGACATCGACCAGCGCCATGGCAAAGGGCTGGTCGACGAGCAGGGTCCTGGCCTGCGCGATCGACCCGGCGAAAAACAGCTCCTCCTGAGCATAGCCAAGGCCCTTCAGGATCGAGCGCAACCGCACCTGCATCATCGGCTCGTCCTCGACGACAAGCAGCGGGCTCGGCAGCAGTGCTTCCGATGGGGGCAGGTCGATGGCGGGATATTCCTTGTACGACATGAACCTCGACGCGAATGGCGGCTTTCACCGGTAGCAGCCGGGGCGGAAAATACCCAGCCGATCGTACCAGTCTGCCATGGATCGGTTGACGCCGACATAGCTGGGATCAGGTAGAGCGAGCCGGGGATGGGCCGTTTGTAACAGGGGCCATGTAGCGGACCCGTTTCGCGACATCCAACGGTTGCCTCCATGCCCGATCCTGCTGCAATCGGAGGAGAGACAATGCGTCAACATCTGCTGAACGGTTGGCTCGTGGCAGCCCTGGTCGCGACGACATGCCTGCTCGGCGTGACCGCTTACGCGGAGGTGAAGGAAGATATCTCGCGCAGTGCCTGCACGCATGGGGAACAGGCTCCCGGCGAGCAGGGCGCACGGTGTGATACCTGTGCCGCCGCGCGATGCGATGTCCGCACATCAGGAGCCTGAGCGGCAGCCGTCAGGGGACTGCATGAGCGGCAATCCACCAGCCAAAACGGCCCGTGCATTCGGGCAACGACCCGCGCAGCCCATAGAATCTCCGATCAGACAAGCCGAAGGTGGTGTGTGCCTAATCCCTTGCGGCGCAAGGGTTTCAGGCGTGCGTGACGTCGAATTTTTCGCGCGCCGCCTTGACGCGCATGGTGTTCGCGCGCGCCCATTCGCTCAGTGCGCTGACGGGGATCAGCAGCTCGTGGCCGAGCTCGGTCAGCTCATAATCGACGCGCGGCGGAATGGTTGGAAACACGGTGCGGGTGACGAAGCCGTCACGCTCCAGGCCGCGCAAGGTGGTGGTCAGCATTTTCTGCGAGATGCCGCCGACGGCGGCGCGCAATTCATTGAAACGCATCGGTCCGTCGCCCAGCTTGCCGACGACCAGAACAGTCCATTTGTCGCCGACGCGCTGCAGGATTTCCGAGATGGCGCGGCAGTCTTCGGAGCGGTGTGGGTGCCTCGGTAACAAAAAAGTGCCTTCTTGTGCATCGCGTTTGCAGTATCTCATATAGCGCAGGTATCCAAATGATACCAGTACTTCGTGCAAGGAGAGCCCTTATGTCCAAACCCAAAATTGCCATCGTCGTCGGATCGACGCGCGCCGCTCGTTTCGCCGATGTGCCAACCCAGTGGATCGCCAAAATCGCCAAGTCGCATGCCGACATCGATGTCGAGATCGTCGACCTGCGCGACTTCCCGCTGCCGTTCTTCGACGAGGTCGCATCCTCCGCCTGGGCGCCGTCGCAGAACGAAGTGGCACAGCGCTGGCAGAAGAAGGTCGCCGAATTCGACGGCTTCATCTTCACCGCCGCCGAATACAATCATGGCCCGACGGCCGTGCTGAAGAACGCCATCGACTACGCCGCCAATGAATGGAACAAGAAGCCGGCCGGCTTCGTCGGTTATGGCAGCGTCGGCGGCTCGCGTGCCGTCGAACAGCTTAGACTGTATGCCGTCGAATTGCAGATGGCGCCGGTCAAGTCGGCCGTCCATATCGCCTGGGGCGATTTCCTCGCCGTCCGCCAGGGCGAGAAGAAGCTGGAAGACCTGGAGCATCTGAACCAGGCCGCCACGGCGCTGGTCAACGATGTTGCGTGGTGGGCCAAGGTTCTCAAGGCAGCGCGTCAGGCCGACGCCGTTGCCGAGGAAGTCAAGGCGGCCTGACCGCCAATTCGAATTATCCTCCCAAGGATCCGGGGGCGGCGTCTTGCGCCGCCCTTTTTCAATTATAGCGGCTCGAATTGAAAGCTGGCGCCGGATCGGACGACGCGGCCGACACCGGGCGAATCCAGATGCGCGCCGGCGACGAAACAATGATCGTCGGCTGCAAGCGCCAGCAACCGCAACCGGCTTTCGCGCGCCTGGTCCTGATCGGCGTCGAATTCCCATGTCACCTCAGGTCGATCGAACTGAAGCGATGGGACGTGAACGGTGTCGCCCCAGATCAAAATGCGTTCGCCGCCGGCAGAAACACGAAAGCAGCTGTGTCCCGCTTCATGGCCATGAGCGCCGACAATGTCGACATGTGTCCCGATACGGTCTCCGGCTTCGAAGGGTTCCGCCGTGCCGTGAAATCGTTCGAGCCGCGCTTCGGCGCGAAAAAAGCCGAGTTCTTCCCCGGGAACGAGCAAGCGCGCCAGACGCGGGAAAGCGTCGCGGCCGTCGGCAAGCACAAGACCATGGATGTGGTCGAGATGCGTGTGGGTGAAGCAGACGGTACGGACTCGTCCTGCATCGATGCCAGCTTCGTCCAGCGCCTCGGGAAGTCGGCCCATGGTGGGATGCCAGGCGTTCGAGGCGCCGGTATCGATCAAGATGATCCCGTTTCCATCGTCAATCGCGAAGGCATTGACGGAAAGCCTGAGTTGACCACCAACCAACGCGACTTGTTGCGGCAATTCATCGCCAAATGGCTTGTCGCCGCGTTGCCGAAGCCGTCCGATCGGCATGTCGACATAGCCATCGCGCAAGGAGGTGATGCGCAAGTCACCAAGATCGTAGGTCTGATAAAGGTCGCCCGAAGCTATGCGGTGCATTTTCCGATCCGTTCTGTGGACAATCGACAACCTGCGACGGGCAACCCGCGTCGCCCCGTCAATTCGATTTATGCTATTTGTGCAGGCGTCGCCTGCCTCGGCCGTATGATGCAGTCTGCGAGGCGGTTCGTCTCGTTCAACTCGTCGGCGTGGTGCTGGCCCCATTGGCAGAGCGCCAGCAGGATCGGCTCGAGGCTGAGGCCGAGGTGCGTCGCCGAGTATTCGACGCGCGATGGCACTTCGGCGAAGATTTCACGGCTGACCAGGCCGTGCTCTTCCATTTCGCGCAGCTGCTGGATCAGCACTTTCTGGGTGATGCCCGGCATCAGCGTCTTGAGCGCCGACAGGCGCCGGGGACCATCGAAGAGATGGTAGAGGATAACCGCCTTCCAGCGACCGGCGATCACTTTCAGCGCCCGTTCCGCCGGCAGCATCGGCAGTCTTTTGATCGGCATTCTCTTGGGATCTGGCATGGTCACCTCCTGGTCAGCAGGGGACAAATGAGTGTGTAGTCGAGGCTCCGCAGATAGTGGCAAACCGCTGCCGATGCCAGTGCTATCGGAGCTTGCCATGAAAGCCATTCAACTCAGCCGCTTCGGCGGTCCCGAGGTGCTGGAGGTGGTCGATCTGCCGGCGCCGGTGCCGCAGGCCGGCGAGGTGCTGATCCGTGTCCATGCCGCCGGGATCAACTTCTTCGAAGTGCTGATGCGCGCGAACCGCTACGCGGTAACGCCGCAACTGCCGATGATCCCGGGCGCCGAGGCGGCGGGTGTCGTCGAGGCCGTCGGGCAAGGTGTGGATGCACAATTGCTGGGTCGCCGCGTGGCCGCGCCTTTGTTCATGTCGCAGCGTCCCCACAGCGGCTATGCGGAGCAGGTGACGATGTCAGCCGACCTCGTCGTGCCGCTGCCAGATGCGCTGCCGTTCGAGGCTGCCACGGCGCTGATGGTGCAGGGGCTGACGGCCCTTCATCTGCTTCGGCAAAGCCCGCCCGATGACAAGGCGGTGCTGGTGCCGGCCGCATCGGGCGGTGTGGGAACGCTGCTTGTCCAATTGGCCAGGCTGAAGGGCGCACGCCAGGTGATCGCGGCCGCAGGCGGCAAAACCAAGTTGGATTTCGCCTTGTCGCTCGGCGCCGATGCCGCAGTCGACTATACCAAGCCGGACTGGCCCGCTCGCGTCCGCGACCTCACCGGCGGGGAGGGCGCCAACATCATCTACGACACAGTCGGCGGTGCGCTCACCGCTGCCTTGCTTGAGGCCTTGGCGCCTGGCGGCGAACTGGTGTTTGCTGCGCTCGGGCGCTTTGGCCTCGCTGCCTTCGATCTGGAGCAGTTGATCGGCCGCAACCAGTCACTCAGGGGTTTCGCGCTGCTGCCGCTGCTGTCTGCCGATGTGCTGAAAGCCAGCCTGTCCGAACTGTTCCAAATGGCGGCAGGCGGCCAACTGCAGGTCACGATCGGCGGCAGATTCCGGCTCGACCAGGCCGGCGAAGCGCACCGGTTGCTGGATGAGCGCCGGTCGACCGGGAAGGTGGTACTGATACCCTGATATGGCGATAGCCGCGAACACGACGCCAATCGGGGTTGGACTGCTACATCGACGGGACTGCCATCTGGTCGCGCCCTGTGGCCTGATATATCCGGCTGCAATCCGTCACATGAGTGAAGCCGTGAAGACATCCAGCCTGACCGGCGCCGTTTCCCCGATGATCCCGGTGCTCGTTTGCGCGCTTGCGATCTTCCTGCTGTCCGGGATGGATGCGGCGATGAAGATCCTGGTCATCGCGGTCGGCGTCTACAACACCTTGCTGTGGCGCAGCATGGTCGCGACCGTGGTCGCGGGCGTGGCCTGGTTGGCGGGACCGCGCCTAACGCCAACCGTTCCGGTGCTGAGGCTGCATGCGCTGCGTGCCGCGATTGTCGGCATCGTCCTGATATCCTTCTTCTGGGGCTTGGCCAGGCTGCCGCTCGCGGAGGCGATCGGGCTCAGTTTCGTGGCGCCCTTGTTTGCCCTGTTTCTCGCCGCGCTGCTGCTGGGCGAACGGATCCGGCGCCAGGCTGTGTGGGCATCTTTGGCGGCATTGCCGGTGTCGCCATCATCATGGCCGGCCAGTTCGGGAAGGCAGACTATTCGCAAGATGCCATGCTCGGCACGGCAGCGGTGCTCGTGTCGACGGTGTTCTACGGCTACAATCTGATCCTCGCCCGGCAACAGGCGCAGTTGGCCAAGCCCATCGAGATCATGCTGTTCCAGAACCTTTGCGTTGCCATCCTCCTCGGTCTCGCAGCACCCTGGCTTGCCGTCGCCCTACCGAGCAATCTTTGGCTTCCTTTGGCCGGGGTGACGGTGCTGTCGCTTGCCGGGCAGTTCCTGATGAGCTGGTCCTACGCCCGCGCCGAAGCGCAATATCTGATCCCGACGGAATACTCGGCCTTTATCTGGGCGGTCGCGCTCGGCTGGTTCTTCTTCGGCGAGGAGGCGACCTGGACCACCTTGACCGGAGCGTGCCTGATCGTCGCCGGCTGCCTGATCGCCGCGCGGGCCAATCCCAGGCTTGCCGAGCCCATCGAAGTGGCGGTTTGAGCGCCGACGTTCAGCGCCCGGCAGGTTCGCGAAATACCCCAGTCTCCACCTCGTGGATGAAGTGAGCGATGAGAGCCGCGCATTGGCGATGATGCGTTTCGAGAAGCATGTGTCCGCTCTCAAAGACATGGATTTCGACTGCGTCGAGGTCGCGGCTGTAGGCCATGATCTCGTCCAGCGCGAAGAAGGCGTCGTGCCGTCCCCACAGCACGAGGCATGCTGGCTGTTGGTCGCGGAGATAGGCCTGGATGGCCGGGAAGCGGGCGATGTGCGAGCCATAATCGGTGAAGAGTTCGAACTGAATGTCGGTGTTGCCGGGCCTCGCCAGACGCTCCGTATCGAGATACCAACCCTCGGGCGGAAACAACACCTTCAGACGCTCGGGGAGACCGCCGATATATTGGTTCCGGGTCCCCTCGAAATTCATCCAGTCCGGCAGTTTGGCGCGGTTTTCTTCAGTCGGTTCGGCGAAGAACGCCTTCGGCGCGTCCCATTCCGGTCCCAGCCCCTCGTCATGAGCGTTGCTGTCCTGCGCGATCAGGCCGAGGATGCGATCCGGCCGCCGTGTGGCGAGATGATAGCCGACGGGCGTGCCGAAGTCAGTGATGTAGAGGAAGAATCGCTGGAGGCCGAGGGCCTCGATGAAGGCTTCGATCGTGTTGGCCAGGTTCTCGAACGTGTAGTCATAGGCATCGATGGAAGGGGCGGACGAAAAGCCGAAACCGGGCAGATCCGGCGCCACCACATAGGCTGTCTCCGCCAGCGGTTCGATGACATTTCGATAGACGTGCGACGAAGTCGGATACCCGTGCAGCAGCAGGATTGCCGGCCTGCCCGGGTCGCCGGCATGACGATAGAAGATGTCGAGGCCGTCGACATTGATGGTCTGGTGGCGGGTCTTGTAACGATTGCTGCACATCCTCTCTCTCCAGGCTCTCGCGCCGATCTGGGGTGGCTTTGACACCGTATATCGGTGTGATAGTGATTCATCTTGTAACCGTATAATGCAAGTAATGAGGTTATGTTCCGTGAGCCATGCACACACCGAATGGGTGCCGGATCACTTCATAGGCGGGCATCCCGCTTTGGACCTGTCGAACGCCGTGTTCGACCGGCGGGTGCCAGCAGCTGATAATGAACTGTTTAAGTCCGTCCGGGATGTTGCGAACTGGTTCAACGCCTCAGGGCTTGCCGACGATCGCCAGGCGCAGGCCGTCGCCGAGATAGCGGATGGGCGGTTCGTGGAACGGGTCCGCGAAGTGCGGGAGGCGTCATTTCAGGTTTTCGAGTCAATCGCCGCCGGCAAACCGTCCGCGGTCGAACCGCTAGATCATTTCACCGTTTCACGGAAACGGCGAGCTGCTCTAACTCTTTGTTTTGACGCAATCCCGGACGGAAAACCGCTTCACACTTTTCCTGGAATTGCTCTAGGCGTGTTATTCTCGCGCACGGCAAGCTCGCTTGCCGCCGGCTCTATCGAGCTGGATCGCACCAGACCGAAGCTTGCCCTTGCCCGGTGGCGGGACCCGGATGCCGTCACCGCCTTGCTGGCCATGCTGTCCATCGAAGCGTTCTTCACCCTGCCGCGCGACAGGCTGCATTCCTGCCCTCGCTGTGGCTGGCTTTTCCTCGATACGTCGCGAGGCGGCAAGCGGCGCTGGTGCAGCATGCGCACCTGCGGTAACCGCGAGAAGGTCTCGCGCCACCGAGATCATGCCCATGCCTAGATCCGGGTTAGCGCACCACTTCGCCTTTGCCACGGGCAGGCCGGATGCCGGCGCGTCACTCCGGAAGACCGGCCTTGCGAAAACCATCGACGAAATGCTCGAGCGTAGCGGCGTCGCGGAATGGCTCGGTCGTCGCCCAGTGATGGGTTGTGAAATGCGGGTTGCCGACGAGAAACAGCTCGGCCTCCGCGCGCGCCTCGTCCAGCCGGCCGAGTTGCGCCAGGCTTGCCGCCAGGAAACGGCGTGAGCTTGTGCGATAGGTCTCGTCACGGCGCAACGTCTCGATAGCGGCTTGATAGTCGCGCGCCGCATATTGCGCCTGGCCGAGCGTCAGATAGTACCAGCTCGCCGGAAACGGGTTCAGCCGGAACGCCTTGCGAATGTGCTCAAGGCCCTCTTCGACCCGGCCGGCCAGAACCGCGATGTCGGACAATGCAGCCCAGGTGTCGGCCTCGTTCGGGTCGAGCTCGATCGCCTTGGCGAATTCGGCATCCGCCTCGGCGAAGCTGCGCTCATAGGCAAGCAGGTAGGCCAGGATCCAGCGACAGCCAGCATCGTTGGGATCGATCGCCACAGCCTTGCGCGCCAGCTCCAAGGCAACGCTGCGGGCAGCTTCGGTTGGTCCGCCCCAATGCACCTGTCCCATCCAGTGGTTCATGGCAAGCCAGCGATAGGGCTCGGCGTATCCGGGATCGAGCGACACCGCGCGCGTCAGCATCAGATGCGCTTCCTGCGCCATCTGCGGCGAGTCGTCGATCAGCTTGCGCGCCCGCACGCAGAGATCGTAAGCCTCGAGATTGCTGGGCCGGTTGCGCGGCGGCAGCGTGCGCAGACGGCCAAGCAATGCCTCCACGATCTTGGCCGTCACCTCGTCCTGAACGGCAAAGATGTCGTCCAGGCCGCGATCGAAGCGTTCCGCCCACAGATGATCGCCGCTCACTGCGTCAACCAGCTGTGCGTTGATGCGCACGCGCCCCGCGGCGCGTCTTGCGCTGCCTTCCAGCAGGTAGCGCACGCCAAGGTCCCCGGCGATCTCGCGCACGTCCATCGCTTTTCCCTTGTAGGCAAAGGTCGAGTTGCGGGCGATGACGAACAGGCCGGAGATCCTGGACAGGTCGGTGATCAGGTCTTCAGTCAACCCGTCCACGAAGGAATCCTGCTCGGGATCGTTGCTGAAATTTACGAAGGGCAGCACGGCTATCGATGGTTTGTCGGGCAGCGGCAAGGGTTTTCGCTTGGCCTGGCCGAGCTGTTCGACGGCCCCCGTGAAACGGTAGCCGACGCGCGGAACGGTGGATATCCATTCGCCGTTCTCGCCGACAGGACCAAGCAGCTTGCGCAACTGCGCGATCTGGACGGTGAGGTTGCCTTCCTCCACGGCCGTGCCCGGCCATGCAGCGTCCATCAACTCGGCCTTTCCCAAGATTTCACCGGGCCGCCCGACGAGTGCTGCAAGCAGGCTCAACCCGCGATAGCCAACGGCAACGGGGACGTCGTTCCGAAGCAGCGTTCCCGCACCCGGATCAAGCACGAACGGACCAAAGGCAAAACGCGATCCCATAGACGCATCTATAGAGCAATTCCAGGAAAAGTGTGAAGCGGTTTTCTGTTCGGAATTGCGTCAAAACAAAGGGTTAGAGTAGGTTACCGGTTCCGTGAACCGGTGAACTGCTCTAGCTCGTTTGGAAGTTTTGAGAACTATTTGGGAGGGCTTAATTACGGCGCCGTCCGTATCCTGCAGAATTCAACCTCATCGAGAGCCCTAGGCCCTCAAACCATATGGAGGTTGCCATGACCAATACACTTGCATCAGCCCAGCGTTGTGCAGCGCGACCGGGAACGCCCGTGCGGCCGGCATCGCGCCGGCTCCTGAAGACCCTGCGAAGCATCATAGCGAGCTGGCACGATCGGACCTGGCGCGAACGGATACGCTTTCGCTGGCAACTCAGGCAGATGTCGAAGGACAATCCGCATCTGATCGACGATATCGGCCTGACGATAGAGCAGGTCGAGGGAGAGATCGCCAAGTCCTTCTGGGAACGATAGAGCGAATGCCGCAATTGCTCGGGCGTCAGCGCACCGCCTCGCGATGGGCGCCTGCCAGGCGGGATGCGGCGGCCGTCGAGATCGCCACCTCGAAGCGCCAGCCCTGCGCGTCGACGCATTCGCCAGTCGCCGGCATGATGCATGTGCGCCAGCACATAGCCGGCGACGGAGCCCGGTGATGGGAGAATGCCGGCCGTTGTGGCGGTGCGAAACGGTAGTACTCGTCATGGACCAGCACCATCGGAACGCCTTTAATCTCGACAGGACATCGAGCGCGTCGCACCCCTGAAGCGTGTCCCGTACGAACGGGTTCAGGCGACCCGTTTTAGGTCCTCGTTTTTATGCATGTTGTTCTCCCAAATCGAGGTCGCTTTGGGCGACATGCATCAGAGGGCATCCATATGTACGCCATTGGCAATCTGAGTGCAGCCGGGCAGGCCGAATTGCTCGGCCCACAGACATAGTGAACCTGCTGCTGCGTTGAGCGCCGCGCCGCGTTCTGTCAGCGAATAGACTACCTTCGCTGGAACCACGGAAAAAACTTTACGGTCGACAAGGCGTCGGCCTCCAGTTCTCGCAATTGTTGCGCCAGCATCTTTTCGCTGATGCCAGAAAGCGCCTGTTTCAATCGACCAAATCTGCGCGACGCCGTTCCGAGCTCGCAAAGGATATCTACTTTCCACTTTCCTTCGACCATCCTGACGGCCGCTGCAAAGCCATTGTCCGCGGAATTGTTCATCGCGCGTTCCTTACCTTCTGGTGACCACTTACGCCCGGGTGCGTATCGCGCGCCGCTCGTTTTGACATACCTCTCAAGACGATCACAGCAAAACGCGGTCTGACGCCGCCAATTGATATGGAGTGTGGAATGAAGCTTTCAATCACGGTCATTGGAACGGGCCGTATGGGCTCGGCGCTCGCCGGCAGCCTGCTTCAGTCGGGATATCCGACGACTGTCTGGAACAGAACCAGACAGAAGACCGATCCACTCGCCAGGCTGGGCGCAATCGCCGCGTCCTCCGTGGAGGAAGCCGTGAACGCAGGCGAGATCATCATTGTGAATGTCAGCGACTATGAGGCGACAAAAGCGCTTCTCCACAGTGACGCCATCGCCTCAGCCATTCGCGGCAAGCTGATCGTGGAGTTGACTTCGGGGACGCCGAGTGGCGCACGGGAAGCCGCTGAATGGTGTACGAAGCACGGCGCAAACTACCTTGATGGCGCGATCATGGCGACGCCGGATTATATCGGCACGGACGCCGGGACCATCCTGCTTGCCGGGCCAAGGGAGGCATTCGACACGAACCGCGATGTGTTTCGCGCCTTGGGTGGCAATGTCCAGCATGTTGGCGAAGAACCAGGGCGTGCGAACGCGCTCGATAGCGCACTACTGGCTATCATGTGGGGCGCTCTGTTCGGGACGCTCCATGCGATCGCCGTGTCGCAGGCCGAAGAGATCGAACTCGGTGAACTGGCGCGGCAGTGGTCCGCGACGGCGCCGGTCATCGACGGCCTGGTGACCGACCTCATCAAGCGGACGAGCGCTGGCCGATTTGCCAGCGATAACGAAACGCTCTCGTCGATCTCGGCGCACCACGGCGCAATGCAGCATCTGTTGGAGTTGATGCAGTTCCGCGGAATCGACCGTTCAATAGTCGATGGTTATGATGCGATATTCAAACGGGCCATAGCGGCGGGCCACTTGCACGATGATTTCGCCGCGCTCTCGCATTTTCTGGCGATAGGGAAGTAGCATGCCTTTGACGCATCTCATTGATAAGTATTGTTCCTCGTGGTCCACCGAAAACGTCGAGAAGCGGCGAGTGTCGCTGCTATCGATCTTGAGCGAAGGCGCGACGTATACAGATCCAACTGTTCACGCTGTTGGTGCCGAAGAACTGCTAGCCCACATTGCAGGAATTCAGAGCAAGCATCCTGGTGCCTGCATTCTGCGGACCAGCAACGTGGATGTTCATCACGGCGTCGCGCGCTTCGCGTGGAAGTTTGTGATGCCTGACGGTTCGTCTTTACCCGAGGGCCTGGACATCGCTTTTCTAGATGAGGAGCAGAAACGGATAACGCGCATCATTGGCTTCTTCGGTTTGTTGAAACCAGTTCGACCTCTGGCAGAGGGCGGCGTCAGCTAACCGGTCAAAAGCTGACATTCGAACATGTCAGCGCACCGCCTCGCGGTGGGCGCCGGGCAGGCGGGTGGCGATCAGCTTGTCGATGCGGCGGCCGTCGAGATCGACCACCTCGAAGCGCCAGCCCTGCGCGTCGACGCATTCGCCAGTCGCCGGCAGATGGTGCATGTGCGACAGCACATAACCGGCGACGGTTTCGTAATCGCGGTTTTCCGGCAGGTCGATGCCGAGAATGTCGGCCATCTCGTCGGCCTGCATGTAGCCGGCGAGCAGCCACGAGCCGTCCTCGCGCTTGACCGCGTTCTCCTCGTCGCCGGCGTCTGTGTCCGCGCGGAACACGCCGGTGATGGCTTCCAGAATGTCGGCCGGGGTGACGATGCCTTCGAAATGGCCGTATTCGTCATGCACCAGCGCCATCGGCACGTCGGATTCCTTCAGCTTCTGTAGCACATCCAGCGCGTCGGCCTGGTCGTAGACGATGGGGGCTGCGCGAACATGCCTGCGCGGGTCGAGCACGCGGCCGGCAAGCAACGCCGCCAGCACGTCACGCGTCTGGACGACGCCGATCATGACATCGACGCCGCCGTCACCTGCCGGCAGGCGCGAATGCTGGGTTTCCATGAGCAGCTTGCGGATGGCCGCCTCGTCGGATTGCAGATTGATCCAGTCGACCTCGGTGCGCGGCGTCATCACCGCGCGCACGGCGCGGTCGCCAAGCCGCATGACGCCGGCGATCATGCGCCGCTCGTCGGATTCGATGGTGCCGTGATGCTCGGCCTCGGCGACCAGCATCTTGATCTCCTCATCGGTGACCTTCTCCTCGCTTTCGCCGCGCTGGCCGAGCAGCCACAATATGGTGCGGCCGGAGAAGTCGAGCAGGAAGACCAGCGGCGCCGAGATGGTGGCGAGGATGGTCATTGCCGGAGCGACCCTGGCGGCGACCCGCTCTGGGTCGCGCAAGGCAATCTGCTTGGGCACCAGCTCGCCGACGATCAGCGAGAAATAGGTGATGATGGCGACGACGATGCCGACGCCGAGCGGATCGGCGACGGTCTCGCGGATGCCGGTCGAGGCCAGGAACTGCGCCAGCCGTTCGCCGAGCGTGGCGCCGGAAAAGGCGCCGGAGAGGACGCCGACCAGGGTGATGCCGATCTGCACCGAGGAGAGGAACTTGCCGGGATTCGAACCAAGCTCGAGCGCGCGGCCGGCGCCATTGATGCCGCGGTCGATCATCGCTTTCAGCCGGGCCGGTCGCGACGAGACGATGGCAAGTTCGGACATCGACAGAAGGCCGTTCACACAGATGAGGACGACCACGATCGCGATTTCTACGTATAACATGAGCGGTCAATAGCATTGCGGCGCGGTCTTCGAAAATAGTCTGACGTGATTTTTGAGAAATGACCGGCATTTCGGTCACGCGGCATCCCAGGGCGGCGTCGAAAAATGTTCGACGAGGGCGTCGACGACAACCCGTACCTTTGGCGTGAGCGCGCGCGTTACCGGCCAGACGGCATGCACGACGATGTTCTCGACCAGGCAGTCCGACAGCACCATTTCGAGATCGCCGCTTTTGAGGCTGTCGGCGGCCAGCCATGTCGGCAGGAAGGCGATGCCGCAGCCGGCGAGCGCTGCATCCAGCATCGGTTCGCCATGGCCGAGAACGAGTCGCGCCTTGGGCATGAAGGTTGCGAGATGGCCGTCGGAATGCCTGATCACCCAGGGACGGACGATGCCCTCGCGACCGTAGCCAATGACGCTGTGATCGGCGAGATCCTCGACCGATTGCGGCCGGCCATGCCTGTCGAGATAGTCGGGAGCCGCGCATATGGCCGAGCGCTGGGCGTAGAGGCGCCTGGCCGCAAGCGACAGGCTGTCGTCGAGTTCGCCCATGCGGATCGCCAGGTCGATGCCCTCCTCGATCAGGTCGACGCGGCGGTCATTGAAGGAGACTTCCACCGTCAGGTCCGGAAATTCCCTCGAAATCTCGAACAGCACGGGGGCCACGCAGCGTCGGCCGAAGGCCAGCGGCACGTCGATCCGAAGCCGGCCAGACGGGACCTGCCGGCGCGAGGCAAGCAGCGACTGTGCGGCTTCGATCTCGGCAAGGGCCCGGACGCAAGCTTCATAATAGCTGACGCCTTCGCTGGTCGGACTGAGGCTGCGGGTGGTGCGGTTCAGCAAGCGAACGCCGAGTCTCTGCTCCAGCTGCGCGATCGATTTGCCGATCGCCGACTTCGTCACATGCAGCCGCTCGCCGGCGCTGGTGAAGCTGCCGGCCTCCACCGCCTGAACGAACGCGACGATGCCTTGCAGGTCGGCCGTTTCCATGGCGATTTCCTATTGTCGACTTTTAGTCCGCAATCAGTGTCAAATTATACCGCACGAAAGCACTATTTTCTATAGTCGAAAGGCATAAATGTCTCGCCTGCATCAACGCACGGAGCGCGACGCGACATGAGCACCCCAATCAACAGATCCTGGCAGATGAGCGGTTTTGGCCTGTCGAGGCTAAGCCAGGTGGAAGGCAAGGTACCCGAGCCAGGGCCGCACGATTTGCTGGTGCGGACCAAGGCCGTGTCGCTCAACTACAAGGACAAGATGATCGTAGACGGCGTGCTGGTCCCCGATCTTGCCTTTCCCTTCGTGCCGACATCCGACGCGGTGGGTGAAGTGGTGGCCGTCGGCAGTGCGGTCAGCCGCTTTCAGGTCGGCCAGCGCGTGCTCGGCCAGGTGATCGCCGATTGGCCGGATGGCGACGCACCGCCAGTGCTGCATAAGCACACGCTGGGGTCGTCGCTGTCGGGCATGCTTTCCGATCATGTCATCTTCGGCGAGGACGCCGCGGTGCTGGCGCCGCCATCGCTCGGCGACATCGAGGCCGCGACATTGCCGATCGCGGCGCTGACGGCCTGGTTCGCCATGGCCGAAGCGACCAGACCGGTGCCGGGCCAGACCATTCTGATCCAGGGCACCGGCGGCGTGTCGCTGTTTGCGCTGCAGTTCGCCACCGCGTTCGGCCTGCGCGCCATCGTCACCTCAAGCAGCGACGAAAAGCTTGAGCGGGCAAGAAAGCTCGGCGCCTGGCAAGGGATCAACTACCGCACGCAACCGGCCTGGGACGAGGCCGCGCGTGAGCTGACGAATGGGCTGGGCGTCAACCACGTGCTGGAAATGGTCGGCGGCGACAATGCACGGCGATCGCTGAACGCGCTGGCCGCCGACGGCCGGCTGTCGATCATCGGCCTACTGGGCGCGATGGAGCTCAGCTTCCCTATCGTGCCCTTCATGCGCAACCGCATCACCGTGCAGGGCCTGTCGGTCGGCCATCGCCGCGCCTTCGAACGTATGAATCAGGCGATCGAGGCGCTGGCGATCAAGCCGGTCATCGACAAGGTCTTTGGCTTCGACGAGGTGCCACAGGCCTTGCAGCATCTGGAGAAAGGGCCGTTCGGCAAGATCGTGATCACCACGAACTGACTTTTGCGATGGGTCATGGCAGCTGCTTCAACATGCCGACAATCGCCTCGCCGTCCGTGAAATAGGGATCGCCGCCGCCATTGCGGCCCGTACTGGTGGCGCCGACGCCCGATATGTCGCTGGTCGAGATCAGCGTGCCGGCGGTGGCCAGGTCGCGCATCAGGAAATCGCGCTCGGCGTCGATGTCGGGGCCGATATGGTGGGTGACGGCGCCGGTGTCGTGGCTGAGGCCGACGCCGCGATCGAAGCTGGCCGAGCCCAGCCACAGCGGCCGGCCATCGTCGCCGCTTGCCTCGGTCTGCCAGAAGCGCACATGATGCCGGCGGTCGGCGCTGAGGCCCTCCGGCTTTTCGAAGGCGAGATCCTGGGCGCGGCCATCGAACAGCAGCCTGCTGACCGGCGCATCGGGGTAGGGGTGGTCGAACAGCACGCTTTCACCGATCTCGATCGCGGTCTTCAGGGTCACGGCGTCGGCGGTGTCCCAGCCGGCGACGGCGAAGGCGTGGATTACTTCCTTTCGCGTACCGACAAGACCGACATTGATGGGATCGCCCGGAATGCCTTGCGGCGTGTGCGTCACCATCTCGAAGCTGTGCTTGCGAAAGCCGCGATCGTGAAACGTCCAGAATTCCGGTGCGGCGAAATAGGCGAGCGCCAGATAGGCGGCCAGCAAGGTCGCCACCCAGATTGCAACGCGTCGCCGAAAACTTCGCTGGCTCATGAACGCCGCCCGATCCGTGCGGTATCTTTTGCCCGAGGGACCCTGGAAATCAATGGCCAGCAGCGCGCCGCCGCTTTATCGTGGGCCATCGTTTCTTCGTGGGGGCAGCAATGGAGCGGAAGCTGGCAGGCCGCAAGCCAATGGCGTTGACCGCCGAGCTTGTCGCGCAAGTTGAGCGTGTCGAGCCTGATCCCGGGCCAGAGCCCGGAACCAGCGAGCACACCGATGCGGAGTTCGATGGCCTGGTCGAAAAGCTGCTTTCGCAGCATCGTCCCGACACGCTTTGGGTCTTTGCCTACGGGTCGTTGATCTGGAACCCCGAATTCGCCCATGTCGAGCAGCGCCCGGCCACGGCGCCGGGATGGCACCGCTCGTTTTGCCTGAAGCTGACCCGCTGGCGCGGAACCCGTGATTTGCCGGCCCTGATGCTGGCGCTCGATCGAGGCGGCAGTTGCAACGGCATCGTCTATCGGCTGCCCGCGGAAGACCATTTCGGGCAACTCGGCCAGTTGATGCGCCGCGAGATCGATGCCAACCCGCCAAACAACGTGCCATGCTGGATCAAGGTCAAGACCAAGGACGGGCCGCTGCATGCCTTGGCCTTCGTCGCCGCGCCGGATGGCAGGGCCTATGCCGGCCGGTTGCCATTGGAGCAGGTTGCCGACACTCTGGCACGGGCTGCCGGTCATTGGGGCTCTTCGGCGCAGTATTTGTTCAGGACCGTGAGCAAGCTTGAAGAGAGCGGCATCCGCGACCAGAATCTCTGGCGCATCCAGGACTTGGTCGCACGGCAAATCGCCGCTTCAACCGGTGGCGCCGACTAGGCTGATCTCTTTCTAACGACAGGCGCGATAACCGTTCTTGCGGTTCTTGATGTCGAAATGGAAATGGTTGCGGTGGTCGTAATTGTAGCCGGGGCCGAGCACGGTGGTGAAATACTGGCAGCCGTCGGCGCGTACATTGTTGAGGAAGCCCCGGGTGCGGAAGGCGAACAGGCCGGGCTTGCGCACGTCGATGTCGTCGCCATTGTTGAGTTCGATGCTCATGACGTCGAGCGCATTGCCCTTGCCGTGCTCGGACAGTACACCTTCGCCGGCAATCCTGCGGCAGGAATAGCTGGAGCCCTGGTGGATGGTCTTGACACCGGAGAAATAACGCCAGCGGGCGGAGGGGACGAGCTCGTTCTTCGTCCAGCCGGCAAAGGTGGCGGCCATGTCGCAGGTCAGGGTCGCGGCGGGTTTCATCTGGATGTTGCCGATGGCCGAAACCTTGACCGGATAATCGATGCCGCACTGGCCTTCATGGATCGGCGCCAGGTCGGTGTAGGCGACATCGAGGCGCTTCAATTGCTGCCGGCAGTCGGTTTCGCTGGCCGGCATCTGCTCGACGGGCGACATCGGCTCGTCCATGCGCGGATAAGCGGCCTGCGTCATGTATGGATTGGAAGGAACAAGCTTCTGCATGCCGGCATATTGCGGCACGGCAGCCGTCTGCGCGCCGACGTCGACGGCCGGCTGCAGCGACAGCACACTGCCGGTGTTGCAGGCGGAAAGCGCCGCCAGCGCCAGGCCGGCGGTCAGCCTTGCTGCATATTTTGACTGGCGCGCGGCGGCGAAAAACACGGCCCGAAATTTGCCGGCCATTGGCGGAATCCCGTTGATGGATATCCGGCATTTTAACGATCAAGGGTAAAGGAAAACTCAGCGTCCGCGTTCATGCCTGCGGCCGAATTGCGGCACGCGGATCATTGCGGAAGGCAATTTATCTTCGACAGGGTCGCTTGCCTAACCTATACCAATTGCTGTTGGAGGGGGAGAAATGCCAATGTGGCGTGCGATAAAACGGTTCTTCACCGCCCGTGATCTGCGTGAAGTATATGTAACTCTGCGTAGGAGCCCCTATTCGTTTGCCTTTCTTCTGAAGCTGGACAGGGACCAGCAGAAATATGTTGTGGTTCAATTCCGACATAGAAGTTTGGTCCAAGAGACTTGCAGCATGAGTATCGAAGATTTTGATGATTTTACACGTGGTGTTTTGATCATGAAGGCCGAGATCGACAAGCCGCTTCCCCCGAGCGCTATGCAATAGATATTAGCCCAACTTCCTGAGTGCGCTTCCGGCTATTGGCAGAACGTTCCGCCATGCCGTCTCGGTTCGAGATCGAGATGGAAATGCAGGGAATGATCCGGATCGGCGCCCGGACCGAGCACCGTCTTGAAGGGTCCGCAGGCGGCCTTGCGCACGGCGTTGAGGAATTTGGCGTCCTTCTCGGGCGGCGCCGGGCCGACCTCGATCTTCTTGCCGTCCGACAGCGTGAAGCTGGCGATGTCGAGTGCGTTGCCGAACGCGTGTTCCGACAGTTTTCGTGTGCCGTTGCGTGGCCGGCAGACAAAAGCCGACGCCTGGCCGATCGATTTCAGGTCCGCACCGAATTCGGCTTTCGCAGCCGGCTGGATGACATCGGCGGCAAAACGCGCCATTGCCTCGGCCATCTTGCAGTTGAGCTCGGTGGCGGGGCCGATGGCGACGGACTTTCCAAGGGTCTTCAGCACGATGGGATAGGGGATCGAACAGCCGATTTCGGCCTGGCTTTCCGCCTTGTGTTCTTCGAATTCGACGCCGAGCATCTTCAGCCGTTCGCGGCATGCGACTTCCTCGGCCGGCATTTTTTCATCGGGCATGTCGGCCGAGCGCGGGTCTGGCAGCATCTTCTCGTCGTCTGCATCGGCCGGCTTTTGCGACGGCTGCGGGCCAATGTTGGGCGGCTGAGCCTCGGGCTCCGCGATGTCGGGTTTTGGTGTCGGCGTTGGCGCGACCGCGGGCGGCTCCGGTTCGCTTTCCGTATCGGCTGAGGGTTCGGGAGCCGGCGGCTCGGGAAGTGCCTGCTTTTCCTGGCGGGATTTTTCTTCATTGGAACGGTCGGGCGCGCCGGCGGTGTTCGCAGCGTCCGCCGGGCGTGGTTCCGGCACTGGAATGGCGGGTCCGGATCCCGAAATGCCGGGTCTGGGCATCGGCACATCGGCAGGCAAGGGTAGCGGCGGCAGCGTTTTCTGCTGTGCCTGCTTCGGCGTCACCGACCGGTGTCTTCGTGGTTTCAGGCGCTTTCCGCCTCGCGGTTTAAGGGACTGTTCGGCTCTTGGTGTCAACGGCTGCTCTATCCTCGGTGTCAACGGCTCGTGATGCCGATGGCGATGTCTCGCCTCGGCCGGCATCACCAGCAAGACCGTGACGGCCATGACGAACGCGATCCTGCATATTCGGGAAAAGACAATCGACCCCATCGCCGTCAACGGCGCCGACGCGAGGAAAGTTGCCTTGGCCCCATCACGAACGGTAACCGCGTCGTTACGCACCGATCGCTTCCAGCCCTTCCTCCAGCCAGTCGGCGAGCAGCGGCATGCCGAGCAGGTATTTCGCGGTGCGCTTGTTGGCGCGTTCGCGCGCTGCCGCCAGCGCGTCCGCCCATTCGGTGGCGTCGTAGTCGCCGCGACCGACCCAGGCCAGCGCGATCAGCTCGGCTGCTTCATCGACATTGAGGTCGTTTATCAGCTCGCGCAGCTCTTCCTCGGTCAGATTCTCCGAGCTTTCCTCGGCAAGGCCGTCATGGTGATGGTTGACATGGGACTCGCCGTCGAGTTCGACCTCGTGCTCGGCGCCATCTGCATAGTCTTCATTGACGGCCGCACTCAGCGCCTTGGCCTTGAGGATGAACAAGCGCACCGTGTCGGGGCCGATCGAAAGCTCCCAGTCCTTTTCAAGCCGCCGCTGCAAGGGCCGTCTCCCTCAGGTCGTTTGCCGGATGATAGCGGATTCGCAGCATCCGTCACCTGATGTTCTCCCGCACGTAATTTTCCGGGATGAAACGCAAGCCGACCGGCGTTAGTGTTGCATTCTCACCCCTCCAGGAGGTTTCGATGCATAAAAGAGTGCTGATCCAGGCGGCGACTGCCCTTGTCGCGCTGCAGTTCCTTGCCGTTCCGGTGTTCGCCGCCGGCGGTGACAGTGGCGGCAGCGATCAGACCGTCACCCAATGCAAGAAGGGCGAAGTCTGGGATAAGAAGAAGAAAAAGTGCGTCGCACCCCAGGAGGGCATGCTCGACGACGACAGCATCTATGATGCCGGCCATGCGTTGGCGATGGCCGGGCGCTATGACGAGGCGATCGCCGTGCTCAGCCTTGCCGCCAACAAGCAGGATCCGCGCATCCTCAACTATCTCGGCTATTCGCACCGCCATTCCGGCCGCGTCACAGTCGGCCTCGGCTATTACGAGGAAGCGCTGCGCATCGATCCGGACTACACGCTGGTGCGTGAATATCTCGGCGAAGCGCATCTGCAGATCGGCGATCTGGCCGGCGCCCAGCAACAGCTGATGGAAATCGAGAAGCGGACCGGCAAGGGTTCGCGCGAATACGGCATGCTGGCCGAGCAGATCGACCATTTTATGCGAAGCTGAAAAGATTCCAGGGCTCTTTTAAGCGGCCGCGAGCGATCGCGGCCGCTTTTGTTGCCCCCAGTCTCATTCACCGCCCCCGGCTGATGAATGCGGGGATGATTTTTACAAAACCGATTTTTGGGCGTGAAAAACCCGCGAAGATTGCTATATTCAGGGAAATTGCGGTGAAACGGTTCCGTTAGCCCGAGGCTGCCGGACCCGTTTTCTTTTTGTACCATCGACAAGGCTTTCCCCGAAACGCGGGGGTGGCAGCAGGAAAGGTCAGGCATCATGAACAAGGTCCCGATGACAGGCGAGGGGTTCGCGTCATTGAAGGAAGAACTGCGCTGGCGCCAGCAGGAAGAGCGGCCGCGCATCATCGAGGCGATCTCCGAAGCGCGCTCGCATGGCGACCTGTCCGAAAATGCCGAATATCATGCCGCCAAAGAGGCGCAGAGCCTCAACGAGGGCCGCGTCAACGAGCTTGAAGATTATATCGCGCGGGCCGAGGTGATCGACGTCAGCAAGCTCAGCGGCGACAAGATCAAGTTCGGCGCCACCGTGGTGCTGGTCGACGAGGATACCGAGGAAAAGAAGACCTACCGGATCGTCGGCGACCAGGAGGCGGACGTGAAGTCCGGCCGCATTTCGATCTCCTCGCCGATCGCGCGTGCGCTCATCGGCAAGGAAGTCGGCGACGCCATCGAGGTCAATGCGCCTGGCGGTGCCAGGGGGTATGAGATCGTCCAGGTGCAGTTCATCTAGAGCAATTTGAGGTGGGCGCGGCAGCGCTAGCCTTTCAATTCAATTATTGACTAAATCAACCGGTGCTGGCGCCGACTTTAAGCGCCAGCAGCCTTTCTGCCTCCGCCACCACCTCCGCCGGCATCACACGCCCCCTGGGCGGTGCCAAAAGCGTCGACGCATATTGCCCGCGAGGACCCGTCAACCCGGGCTCGGTTGCCAGGAACACCGCGACCGTCGGCAGGCCAAAGGCACTGGCGAGGTGAGTGAGCCCGGTGTCGGCGCCGATGACCAGTTCCGAGCGGCCGATGAACGCAGCGATGTCGGCCAGCGGTGACTTTGGCACCACAACTGTCGATGGCACTGCCTTGGCAATGGCTTCGGCCACGGCCTTCTCACGCTCGTTCGACCAGGTCGTGACCGGCGTCATCCCACGTTCAGCCAGCAGGCGGGCGGTTTCAATCCAGTCTTCGGCCGGCCATTTCTTGTCTTCGCGGCTGGTGCCGTGCAGCAGGAAGGCGGTTTTTCCAGAAGGGCCCGCCAGAGTGCCGGCGGGCGGCACGATGCCGGAGTCCAGGGTCGAAAGATCGGGCTGATAGCCGAGCGCCAGCCCGAACAGCCGCCGTGTCCGTTCGATGGCGTGCAGGTCGCGCGGCACGGGATAAGTGGCATCGTAGAACAGCGTCGCAGAAGGTTCGCGCGCGCTCGAACGGTCGAAGCCGGCAATGTGGGAGCCCACCTGTCTTGCCACCAGAGCCGATTTCAGGAGGCCTTGCGCATCGATGACGAGGTCGTACCGGCAATCGCGCAAGGTCCGGCGCAGGGCGGCCGCCTCGCGCCAGGTGGCGCCGTCGAGCAGCGCCTTGCGCCAGCGCCGGATCGCCACCGTATGAATCCGGTCGATCGCCGGGTGAAGCGCGACGATACCGGCAAATGCCTCTTCGACGCACCAGTCGAAGGTCAGGTCCGGGCGGTTGCGACGGGCATCCTCGACGGCCGGAAAGGTGTGAATGACATCGCCCATCGATGACGTCTTGACGATCAGCACCTTCATGCCGCTGCCGGGATGTCCAGCAGCCGCTCCGCCGCTGCTGCGACCTGGCCGACTTCAAGCGTCTTCAGGCAGTTGAGGTGGCCGAGCGGGCAGACCTTCTGGTGGCATGGCGAGCACGACAGGCTAAGCCAGACCAGTTCCCGGTGCTCAGCCAGCGGTGGCGTGTTCTCGGGCGAGGTCGAGCCGTAGACGGCGACGATCGGCGTGCCGACGGCGGCCGCGACATGCATCAACCCGCTGTCGTTGGACACGGCCAGCCTTGCGGCGGATATCAGGTCGATGGCGTCCTCCAGCCGCGTCTGTCCGGCGAGGTCGACGACGCCGGGGGCCAGGGCCGCGATCTCCGCCGTCACGTCGCGGTCGTTCTTCGAGCCGAACAGAGCGACCTTCAAGCCTTTGCCCATGAAATTGCGGGCAAGCCCGGCATAGCTTTCGCTGGGCCAGCGCTTGGCCGGGCCGAATTCGGCGCCGGGCATCAGGGCCACGAATTTTTGCGGCGCTAGGCCGAACCGGCCGAGCAGGTCGACCTGGTTTTTCGTGTCCACGCTAAGCCGTGGCGCCCGGAAACCACCGCCCTGGGCAAGGCCGAAATAGGCCTGCGCGGTGCGTCGTTTGATGCTGTCGGGCAATGGCACGATGTCGGTCAACAGGCCATAGCGCATCTCGCGCAGGTTGCCGACCCGGCGCGGAATGCGGGCAAAGAACGGGATCAGCGCCGACTTCCAGCTGCCCGGCAGGATATAGGCGATGTCGTAGCGGCCGCGCAGCAGGCGGCCGAAGCGGCGGCGATGGGTGAATTCGAGCGCGCCGGGTTTGAGCGGAAAGTCGATCTGCTGGCGGATTTCGGGCATGCGCTTGACCAGCGGCGCTGCCCAGGCCGGCGCCAGCACATCGATGGCGGCGTTGGGATGCAACTCCTTCAGCGCCGAAAACAGGCACTGCGCCATCACCATGTCGCCCACCCAGCGTGGGCCGATCACGAGGATCGTTGGGCTTTCAGCCATTCGACATAGTCTCTGACACCGGTTTCCACTGTCCGGAATTGGCCATTGTAACCGGCCGCGCGCAAACGGGACATATCAGCTTGCGTAAAGCTCTGGTAGCTGCCCTTGAGATGGTCGGGGAAGGTGATGAACTCGATCTCGCCCTTGCCCAGCGTGTCGATCACTGTTTCCGCTATGGCGCGGAAGGGCTGGGCACGGCCGGTGCCGCAATTGAAGATGCCGCTTGAGCCCTGTTTCCACAGCCACAGATTGACGTCGGCGACGTCGCCGACATGGATGAAGTCGCGGCTTTGTTCGCCGGGCCCGAACCCGTCATGGGCGCCGAACAGTTTCGGGTTCTCGCCGCGTTCGACCTGGTTGAACAGATGGAAGGCGACGGAGGCCATGGCGCCCTTGTGCGCCTCGCGCGGGCCATAGACGTTGAAGTAGCGCAAGCCCACGACCTGTGAATGGTCGGTATCGAAGGCGGTGCGCCCGGCGAACACGGTTCGCCTGACGAAGTCGTCGAACAGCTTCTTGGAATAGGCGTAGACGTTGAGCGGCCGCTCGAGCGCCGGATCCTCGCGAAACTCCGAGCCGCCGCCATAGACGGAAGCCGAGGAGGCGTAGAGGAAGGGCACGCGCAGCGCCTGGCTTGCGTGCAGCAGCCGTTTCGAGAAGGCGTAGTTCACCTCCATCATGAACTTGCCGTTCCACTCGGTGGTGGTCGAGCAGGCGCCCTGGTGGAAGATGGCCTCGATGCGGCCGAGCGAGCCTGCCTCCATGCGGTCCAAGAAATCGTCCTTGTCGAGATAGTCGGCGATCTTGAGATCGGCAAGATTGGCGATCTTGTGACCGTCGGTAAGGTCGTCGACGACGAGGATGTCGTCATGCCCTTCGGCATTCAGCGCGGCGACGATGTTGGAGCCGATCATACCGGCGCCGCCCGTGACGATGATCATGAAGGGCCTCTGGTTGCTTGCGATTCCGGCCCTTATAGGGGAGGCTAGGCGGGCTGTCGATAAAGCCAGGCATGTGCCTGTCCTGCCATTTTTATGGGCTTGTCTGTTTTGTCTGTTTTGTCTATTATGGACAAAACGGGACATCCCATGAAAAACTATCCATCGACCGATCTGAAACAGAATCTTGGAGATGTGCTTGCAGCTGCCAGCCAGCAGCCGGTCTCCATCACTCGCCACAACAAGCCGAGATACGTCCTGATGAGCATCGAGGCCTACGAAGCGCGCTTCGGCAACGACAGCCGCCGCGTCTACGCTGCGGAGGATGCCCCGACCGAACATGTCGAGATGCTTGAGGAGTACGCCGCGGAATTGGACCGTGATTAAACCCGCCGCTGCGGACGTCTGGCGATATCCATATCTTTGGCATCGCCAACACGGAGACGGCGAGACCGAAGGCCGGAAGTCACGGCCTGTAGCCTTTGTGGCTGTCCTTCCTGGGAAAGCCGGCGGTACGAACCTCTTCATCCTTGCAATCACTTCCACGCAGCCGGGCCGTGATCGCGTTGCCGTCAGCATCCCGGAAATTGAACGCCACCGTGCGGGCCTCTACCCTATGCCCCTTTGGGTCATGGTCGACGAGTACAATCATGATATCCTGGAAGCGTCAGCCTATTTCGAGCCGGGTGCGCGAATCGGCGCGTTCAGCCCGTCATTTCACAAGAAAATTATGTTCGCTTTTACTGCGGTTGTCCGCACGGGTCAGTCCAAAGCCATCCCGCGCGCGGACTGAATCGACAGAACAGAGCACGATCGTGAGGGACCAAAAATGCCATCGACCGAACTGCTCATCGCGTTTTTCGCCACCACGGCGATCTTCGCCTACATTCCAGGGCCGGCCATGCTCTATGCCGCCGCGCAGACGATGGCGCGCGGCCGCTGGTCCGGCCTGACGGCGGCACTTGGCATCCATCTGGGCGGCTACGTGCATGTTTTCGCCGCGGCTGCCGGGCTGTCGGTGCTGTTTCATGCCGTGCCGACCCTCTACCAGGCGGTCAAGCTGGTCGGCGCGCTCTATCTGATCTGGCTTGGCGTCTCGCTGTTTCGCAAGCGCGCGGACGGCGATGCGTCGCTGCCTGCCATCGAGCGCAAATCGGCACGGCGCGCCTTTTTCGAGAGCATCACCGTCGAGGTGCTCAATCCGAAGACAGCGATCTTCTTCATGGCGTTCCTGCCGCAATTCATCGACGCCTCGGCGGCGTTTCCGGTCTGGCTGCAGTTCGTCGTGCTCGGCACGATCGTTAATCTGATGTTCTCCTCGGCCGATATCGTCTGTGTGTTCCTGGCGGGCGCCGTGATCGGCCGTTTGCGGCGTTCGAGCCGCGCACAGCGGCTGATGCAACGGGCGGGAGGAGCTGTGCTGGTCGGGCTGGGCGTCCATGTCGCCCTGCAGAAGAGCTGACCGCCCGAGCCTGCCGGGATCATGCCTGCCGTTGCGCTGCGTGAATTTGCGGTATATCGGCTTTCGCCATGAGCGATCCGACCAGTCGATTGATGAGCACTTATGAGATTGAAATCGGCCTTTTCCCTGTGTTGCCAGTGACATGATCAAGCACAATCCGCCTTCTCCCGAACCGTTGCACCGCGCCATTGCGCGGTTCGGCCAGGCCACCGTGCTGGTGGTCGGCGACTTCATCCTCGATCGTTTCGTCAACGGTGTCATCGAGCGGATCTCGCCGGAGGCGCCGATCCCGGTGCTGCACGGGCGCGGCGAGACCTCGACCATGGGCGGTGCCGGCAATGTCGTGGCCAACATCGTTTCGCTTGGTGCTGCCGCTGTTCCCGTCTCGGTCATCGGCACCGATGTGGCAGGCGATAGCCTGGTGCGGATGCTCGGCGAGCTTGGCGCCGATACGGCGGGCCTCGCGCAGGAGCGTGGTCGCATGACCTCGTCCAAAAGCCGCTTCAGCGCGCTCAACCAGCAGGTGCTGCGCTTCGACGAGGAGGAAATCAAGCCGTTGGGTGCTGCGGAGCGAGCCGGCCTGATCCGGCATTTCCGCGCCGCACTGACGCGCGCCGACATCGTCATCCTGTCCGACTACGGCAAGGGCATCCTGCTCGACGGCGTCGCCGGCGACTTGATCGCCATCTGCCGCGAGGCTGGAAAGCCGGTGCTGGTCGACCCGAAGGGCCGCGATTATGCGCGCTATGCCGGGGCGACCGCCATCACCCCCAACCGCAAGGAACTCGGCGAGGCCGTCGGCCATGCGGTGTTCGCCGATGACGAGATCGTGGCTGCCGCACGCGAGCTGATTTCGGCACATGGTTTCGATTTCGTCGTTGCGACGCGCAGCGAAAAGGGCATGAGCGTGGTCGGTCCCGACGAGGCGCGCCACATCGCCACCCAGGCGCGCGAAGTGTTCGACGTTTCGGGCGCCGGCGACACGGTGATCGCGAGCTTCGCGCTGGCGCTGGCCGTGGGCGCCGATACGGTCATGGCCGCTTCGATCGCCAATGCCGCTGGTGGCGTCGTGGTGGGCAAGCGTGGCACCGCGCGGCTGACGGTCGAGGAACTCACCGGCGCGCTGTTCCGTTCACATGGGCCGACCGCCCACAAGGACGCCATCCTCGATGCCACATCGGCCGCCCGCATGGTGGCGGCGTGGAAGGAAGAGGGCCTGAGCGTCGGCTTCACCAATGGCTGCTTCGACATCCTGCATGCCGGCCATGTCAGCTTGCTGCACGCGGCGCGCAGCCAGTGCGACCGGCTGGTGCTCGGCCTTAACAGCGATGCCTCGGTGCGGCGACTGAAGGGCGCCGGGCGCCCGGTCAACGACCAGCACGACCGCGCCTGCGTGCTGGCAGCACTTGCCTCGGTCGATGCGGTCGTGGTGTTCGAGGAAGATACGCCGCTGGCGCTGATCGAAGCGCTGCTGCCCGACATACTGGTCAAGGGGGCCGATTACACGGTCGACACCGTGGTCGGCGCCGATGTGGTGCAGAAGGCCGGCGGACGCGTCGTGCTGGTCGATCTGGTCGCCGGAAAAAGCACCACCAACACCATTGGCAAATTGCGCGCCGGCGGCACCACAAACTGAGGGTTTCATGTCCGAGTTGAACGATTATCTTGTCCGCTCCGCGGCTGCCATATCAGCCATGGTCGAACGGGACCTGACCGGTGAGATGGGGCGGGCAGCGAGCGCGGTGGTGACGGCGCTTTCGTCGGGGAAAGCCTTGCTCATCGCCGGCAATGGCGGCTCGGCCAGCGACGCCATCCACATTGCCGGCGAACTGGTCGGCCGCTTTCTCAAGGAGCGCAAGGCCTACAATGTCATCGCGCTGCCGGCCAATGCAGCGGTGCTGACCGCCTGGGGCAACGACTATGGATTCGACACGGTTTTTTCGCGCCAGGTCGAGGCGCATGGCGCCGCCGGCGGGGTGCTCCTGGCGATCTCGACCAGCGGCAATTCGCCGAGCATCCTTGCCGCCGCCGAACAGGCGCGGAGGATGGACATGACGGTGATCGGCATGACCGGCGACACCGGCGGCAAGCTGAAGCCTCTGTCCGATATCCTGCTCAACGTGCCGTCGACCTCGACGCCGATCATCCAGCAGGGGCATCTGTGCCTTTACCATCATTTGTGCGAGGTGGTCGAAGCGCGCCTCAGCAATGGCTGATCCCCCGACCTCTGGCCGCTATCCGCTGGCGGAGCCTGGCCTATGGGTCGAGCAGGTCGGCTCAAGGCTGTTCGCCGCCGGCTCGCCGGCGCTGTTCCTCGATCGCGACGGCACCATCAATGTCGATACGGGCTATCCGGATGATCCTGCCGAAATGGTGCTGCGCGCGGACATAGCCGCGGTGATAGCCGCCGCCAACCGGGCCGGCATTCCGGTCATCATCGTCACCAACCAGTCGGGCATCGCGCGTGGCTATTTCGGCTGGGGCGATTTCGCTGCCGTCAACGGCCGCGTGCTCGAGCTGCTGCGCGCCGAAAATGCGTTCGTCGATATGGTCGTCGCCTGCGCCTATCACGAAGCTGGCACCGGTGTGCTTGCGGTCGCCGATCATCCGATGCGCAAGCCCAATCCGGGCATGTTGCTGGAGGCGGCCGGGCGCCTCGGGCTCGATCTGCGGCGTTCGCTGATCGTCGGCGACAAGGAGGCCGACATGGAGGCGGGACAACGCGCCGGCCTCGCGCAGGGCTGGCTGGTAGACGGGCAAGCAGCTGTCCGATCGGGCTTCACAATTCAGCCTTGGTGCGCCCGCGCGGATTTCGACGGCCTGCTCGCCGCAATAGCTGCGCTTGGCACCGCCTCGGGCGCGCCGTGACGGCTTACATCCGATCTTTGTCTCGCCAGGCTTCATAAAGCTTGGCCTCTGTCGCGAACGAATACAGCATCACCAGCATCGAATAGACGAATCCGTGCCGGCCGCACAGGAAGTAGCGCTTGGCCAGGTAGAACTTCAGGAAGTTGCCGAGAGGCGACAGCACCAGTCTTATCAGGCCGGGCTTCTTGGCTCGTTCGACCAGCGTGGCAACCTTGAGGCTGGAGTAGGTGTTGGCTCTTGCCAGATCCTCGGCAATGGTCATTTCGCGGCGATGCAGCAGCACGCCATTTTCTATCGTGCCGGTTTCGCCTGGCACCTCGAACGACTCATGGACCCGCAGATTAAGGTCCATCGTGGCCTTGTCGCGGCGGAAAAGACGCAGCAGCCTGTTGTGAAGCACCCAGCGGTGCGCATAGCCATAGCCCTTCAGCTTGTCGCGGCGTCTGATGTACCATCCGTCGAAGGCGTCATTCCCAAGCTGGGTCACATTCATGATTGACTGCCTGAGCACGTCGTCGATGGCCTCGTCGGCTTCAATCGAAAGGCACCATGGTTGCGTGGCCTGATCGAGCGCGAATTGCCGCTGACGAGGAAAGCCCGGCCAATCGTTGTGAAACAGCCTTATCGGGTAGCCTTTGGCGATGTACCCATTGACGACGTCCAGAGTGCTGTCCGTCGAGCCCGAATCGACGACGATGATCTCGGCGCAGAAATCGACGCTTTCCAGGCACTCGCCGATCATATCGGCCTCGTTCATGCAGATGACCAGCGCCGAAACCGGGCTAGAAAATCGAGTCATCGTCCCACCCCACGGCACACTGTTCTCGGAATTGGGCTGCCCTGCGCCACCTGTTTACGCAATCCCGAAAGCGCTATGCGCTTTTCCCGGGAAAACCGTTACATACTTTTTCTGGAATTGCTCTAGGAAACCAACAAGACGGCTACGGCAGAAATTCCGGCTTCACAGGAGAGCTATCGAACGCCAAAGCGGCGCTGATATGGCGAGGCGTTCAAGCCGCATCGGCGAAGCCCGCTGCGGTTCAACCGGGTCAAGGCTGTGCGAACGAGACCAGCCCTTCGTCCTTGACCCGGCGGATGGTGAGCGCTGTTCGCACCGTGTCGACATTCGGGGTCGAGGTCAGTTCCTCGATGACGAAGGTCTGGAAGGCGCCAAGGTCGCTCGCCACGCAATGGAGCAGGAAATCGGATTCGCCCGACACCATCCAGGCGTCGCGTACGATCGGCCAGCCGCGGGTGCGCTCGGCAAAGATGCGCAGCTCGGCATCGGCCTGATGATGCAGGCCGACCAGGCAGAAGGCAACGACATCGAGGCCGAGCGCTGGCGCATTGAGCAAGGCGCGGTAGCCACGGATGATGCCCGCTTCCTCCAGGCGCTTGACGCGGCGCAGGCATGGCGGAGCCGAAATGCCGACGCGGTTCGACAGTTCGACATTGGTCATGCGGCCGTCGCCCTGCAATTCGCGCAGGATCTTCCAGTCGATGGCGTCGAGGTCGGCCTTGAGCGGCATGGGGGTTCTCGATCATCAGGGGCAATACGCAAGAATCTTGCGTGATTTTGTAATTAAACGACTTCGCTGTCCATTCCTCCTTCGCCCGGAATATTTCACGGGATCAGCGGGCGACAGGTGTGACAAAGCTTTCCGGGGACGAACTCCAACTTGCCTTGCTGGCGTCGTGGGCAACACTTACATTACGCGCGACAATGATCGAGTTTTCCATGCCGCAATTGCCGGCAGCCCTCCGCAGAGGCTTTAGATGACCACCAAGCACGCGCCCGTTCTCATCATCGGTTCCGGTCCGGCCGGCTATACGGCGGCGGTCTATGCCGCCCGCGCCATGCTGAAGCCGATGCTGGTCGCCGGCCTGCAGCAGGGCGGGCAGTTGATGATCACCACCGATGTCGAGAACTATCCCGGCTTCGCCGACCCGATCCAGGGTCCGTGGCTGATGGAGCAGATGCTGAAACAGGCCGAGCATGTCGGCACCGACATCATCAACGACATCATCACCGAGGTCGACCTCAACGTGCGACCGTTCCGTGCCAAGGGCGATTCCGGCACCACCTATACCGCCGACGCGCTGATCATCGCCACCGGTGCGCAAGCGAAATGGCTGGGCATCCCGACCGAGCAGGACTTCATGGGTTTTGGAGTCTCGGCCTGCGCCACCTGCGATGGTTTCTTCTACAGGGGCAAGGATGTCGCGGTGATCGGTGGCGGCAATTCCGCGGTGGAAGAGGCGCTCTATCTGTCCAATCTCGCCAAGAGCGTGACGGTCATCCACAGGCGAAGCGATTTTCGCGCTGAACGTATCCTGCGCGAGCGGCTTCTGAAGAAGGACAATGTCCGCATCATCTGGGACACGATCGTCGATGAGATCACCGGTCGACCCGGCAAGACGCCGCTGCCGCCCTCGGTCGAGGGGCTGAAGCTCAAGCATGCGGTGACCGGCGAGGTGTCGCACCTCAAGGTCGACGGCGTGTTCGTGGCCATCGGCCATGCGCCGGCGGTTGAACTGTTCGCCGGCAAGCTCAAGCAGAAGCCGAACGGCTATCTGTGGACGGCGCCGGATTCGACCCGCACCGATGTGCCGGGCGTGTTCGCGGCCGGCGATGTGACCGACGATATCTACCGCCAGGCGGTGACGGCAGCGGGGCTCGGCTGCATGGCCGCGCTCGAGGCGGAGAAGTATCTGGCCGGCATCGAAGTGCATCGCGAAGCGGCCGAGTAGAGAGTTCAGAGAGCGGCTTAGAAACGCCGTGTAAAAGCCTGATTTTTCATTCAGACGCCAAAACAGAACGAGGGGAATCATGGCGTTGGACTGGGACAAGCTACGCGTGTTTCACGCTGCGGCGGAGGCGGGGTCGTTTACCCATGCGGCCGAGACATTGCATCTGTCGCAATCGGCGATCTCGCGGCAGGTCAGCGCGCTCGAGCATGATGTCGGCGTGCCGCTGTTCAACCGCCACGCCCGCGGGCTGGTGCTGACCGAGCAGGGTGAGATGCTGTTTCGCACGGCGCATGACGTGCTGATGAAGCTGGAGACCATCAAGTCCCGGCTGACCGAGACCAAGGATCGCCCGTCGGGCGTGCTGCGGGTGACGACGACGGTGGGGCTGGGCGCCGGCTGGCTGACCGAGCGGGTACAGGAATTCATCGAACTCTATCCCGAAATCAGCCTGCAGCTGATCCTCGCCAACGAGGAACTCGATCTCACCATGCGCCAGGCCGATTGCGCCATCCGGCTGCGCCAGCCGCAGCAGCCGGACCTGATCCAGCGCCGCCTGTTCACCGTGCATTTCCACCTCTACGCGGCCCCATCCTATGTCGCCAAGCATGGTAAGCCGTCTTCCGTCGCCGAGCTGAAGGCCCATCGCATCGTCACCTTTGGCGTGCCGGTGCCGTCGCATCTGTCGGAGCTGAACTGGCTGGAGACGGTCGGTGATTTCGAAGGCGGACAAAGGGTGCCGACGCTGCAGATCAACGACATATTGTCCATCAAGCGTGCGGTGCAGGGCGGTGCCGGCATCGCCATGCTGCCCGACTATGTGATCAGCAAGGACTCCGATCTGGTGCAGCTGCTGCCGGAGACCGAGGTGCCGTCTTTCGACACCTATTTCGCCTATCCCGACGCGATGAAGAACCAGGCCAAGCTGCATGTGTTCCGGGACTTCATCATCGCCAAGGCCCGAAGCTGGTCCTTCTGAGGGCATGCCGATATTCAAGTGAGGCCGGCCCGCGAATGGCCGCTTCCTGCGCTTCCCCGTCTACCGCATCGTGGTAGAACTGTGCTCACGTACTTAAGTATGCTCCGCTCCGGTTCTCGGCAGCCACCATTCTCGACTCGGCCTGACCTGAATCTCAACGCGCCCTGCGATGGTGGCTCAACCACGCCAGGGCGACAGTCGAGGCAGCCAGCCCGGGACGTTGCGGCGGTAGGTGTCGTATTCGGCGCCGTAGCGGTGAGCCAAGGTCGGCTCCTCGTAGAACCGCACGAAAGAGCCCATGACGATCGCGCCGATGACTGCATAGGCGACAAGCGCCCAGCTCGAGAACAGCAGCGCCTGGCCGAGGATGATCGACAGCACGGCGACATACATCGGGTTGCGGACATGGCGGTAGATGCCACCGATCACCAGCCTCTCGGTCGGGGCGACCGGTGCGGGTGTGCCCAGGCCCTCAAGCGCAAAACGGCCGAAGGCATGCAGGAGTGCCGCGACCGCGGCGACGATCAGAAGCCCGCCGACAGGGACAAAGCCCGGCAGACCAGACCACGGCAAACCCCAGCGATCGGTCAACAGCCAGGGCACCAGCCCGGCAACCACGCAGGGCGCCGCGATGAAGAAGGCCGCACTGCCCGCGATCGCCGAAAACGCCCGCATTGGCTGCTTCCTCCCCGATTGCCTTAGAAATGCACGCCTGCTGCCCGCTTCCACATCATTGCCCAGTTTTGGCATTTCGAGCCGAAAGCCAGCCGAGATTGGCGATTCTGTAGTTGCAATTACCCGATTCAGCGCTCCATTTCGACGATTTTGCTGGTCCTATTGGCTTCTGGAATGGGTTAGACCACAGCCTGCGTCTTTTTGCATGTGTGTGTTGCAAAATAGATGCTTGTTTCTTGGGCATGATGAGCACATATATAGATCATCTCCTGGGCGCGTTCTCCTCCCATTAGCGCCCTCGAGTGTTCCCCTCTGGAGGTTAGCCTTAACAGGCACTCCAATCAAACTCAGCCGGATCTTCATTGATCCGGCTTTTTTGTTGCCTGTGCCCTGCTGGGCCGGCCAAAAATTCCATCACAATTGCCACGTAACGGTGACATGTAACCTCTGGTAACATATCCCGGACGCTCGCGACCTGCTATGTAGATCATAGGACGCGGTGTGGTTCGGACGGGAGATGGGGGCATCACTCGTACGGCCCGGGCTCAGGCGGCTACCGCGTCCGAACCGTTTTTCCGCCGAACACGGCGGTACCAAATGCGGCGGACCTGACGTTTTACCTCCCAAGGAAACGGTCCGCGAACAAAACGACGTCCGGCCCCGCCGGACGTCGTTTTCTCTTGTTCCCCCAAATCAGGTTCGAGAGGAACGCCACGCCATCAGGCAGCCTTGCCGTTGGTGTTCATCGCCTCGTCGGCCAGACGGCCGGTGAGTTCGGCCATGTGGTCGAAGACGGCACGATAGCTGGCAACGCCCGCGGTCGCGGAGCGCAACTCGATGATCAGGTCGCCGATCTCGGCTTGCGGCATGGTTGCCTCGACGACATCCCATCCCGGCCAGTCGGGCCGCGCGTCGTAGCCGAGGATCTGGCCGCGCCGCTGCGGGATGAGAGCGATGATCTTCGAGGTGGCGTCGGAGGGGGTGACGATCTCGACCTTCATCACGGGCTCCAGGAGCACCGGCAAGCACGCGGCCATGCCTTCCTTCATCGCCAGCCTGGCCGCCATCTGGAAGGCCATGTCGGAGGAATCGACCGCATGATAGGAGCCGTCCGACAGGTTGACTGCGACATCCACGACCGGAAAGCCCAGCGGCCCGAATTTCAGATAATCGCGCACCCCGGTCTCGACCGACTGGATGTAGGTCTTGGGCACGACGCCGCCGGTAATTGTATCGGTGAACTGGAAGCCGGAACCGCGCGGCAGCGGCTTGATCTCGATCACCACGTCGCCGAACTGGCCGTGGCCGCCGGACTGTTTCTTGTGACGGCCGCGCTGCTGCGCCGATTTGCGGATCGTCTCGCGATAGGGCACCGCCGGCGCATGGCCTTCGACCGGTATCTGGTTCTTGCCTTCCAGCCGCTCGCGCACCACGCGCAGATGCATCTCGCCATGGCCCGACAGCACGGTTTCGGCCGAGTCCTGATTGTGGCGCAGGCTGAGCGAGGGATCCTCCTCGGCCAGCCGCTGGATGGCAGCCGACATCTTCACTTCGTCCTTGCGCTCCTTGGGGCGGAGCGCGAAGGCGAAGACCGGCTGCGGCGGCTCGAACTGGACGAGCGGCTTGATGCCGCCCTTGGCCGAACTCAGCGTCTGGCCGGTCTTGACCTCGTCCAGCTTGCCCAGCGCCACCGTGTCGCCGGCCTTGGCGATGGTGAGCTTAACCTGGTCCTTGCCGAGCATTCGGTAAATGCCGGAGACCTTGGCCGTGTCGCCGCCGGGCAGCCAAAGTTCGGAGCCGTCGACGACCTGGCCGGAGAGGATACGTGATACCGACAGTTTGCCGCCATGCGGCGTGTGGATGGTCTTGATTACCTGGACCAAGGTGGCCGCGCCGTCGGGTGCGCCGAGCCGCTTGCGGGTCGCCTCGATGTCGGGCGCGTCGTGGCGGATCGCCTTCAGGAGGCGCAGCACGCCGTTGCCTTTCTCGGCGGTGCCGATCAGCACCGGGATCACCGCACCGTCGCGCAGGTCGGCGGCGAGGTCGTCGAAGATCGCGTCCTGGGGCGGCTCGATCTCCTCAAGCAGCTGTTCCATCAACTGGTCATCATGGTCGGCCAGCGTTTCCAGCATCGAGAAACGCGCTTCGAGCTCGCGCGCCTTGTCGTCGCCGGGAATCTGCGCCACCTCGCTTTCGGCATATTCGCGATAGATGTAGGCGCGCTCCAGCGCCAGGTCGATCGAACCAATGACGACGCCGTCCTTGCGCAGCGGAATCTGGCGCAGCAGCAACGGCACGGCACTGGCCGGCTGCAGCATCTTCAGCGTGTCGCGCACACCGATGATTGCCTTGTCGACCTTGTTGAGGAACAGAATGCGCGGCACGCCGAGATCGTCGAGCTTGCGCATGATCAGTTGCAGGGCAGGGATCTTCTTTTCGTCGGCCTCGGCTACGACCACCGCGAGGTCGCAGGCGGCCAGCACCGGCTCGGCCTCGAAGGAGAATTCGATGGAACCGGGACAGTCGACGAAGGTGATCTGCTCGCCCATGAATTCGGTCGTGGCGACCGTCGCCTCGACGCTCATGGCGTGGGCGCGCGCCTCGGGCGAATGATCTGAAACGGTGTTACCTGATGAAACGGGATTTTGTCGGGGAATTGAGCCCGTACGGGCCAATATGGCTTCGAGAAGTGTCGTCTTACCGCTTGCGAAGGGACCGACTATGGCAATGCATTTCGGTCCCGTGCGTCGTCCTCCGGCGCGAGTACCCATGACTGACCTCCACTCAGGCTTTTCCCGTAGGACCGACTGGCATGCATGGTTCAGGCGTGGTCAATCGGTCCTGAGCGGCGGCCGGCCTGTTCGACCGTCGCGGGCGGGGGTTCTTTTCAATTGCCACCTGCCCAAAGCCATCGTCCCACTTGTTTGCCGGCAGGGCAAGAAAAATAGAAACCCTTTGCTCGGCCGTGGACCGTGCGGATCATATGCTGGGCTGGCAGCCGGAAGCTGTTGCACGTCGACCGATATCGGCCGAAACTGAAAACAGGCGATCCGTCGCCCGCTGTTTGAAGGACCATCGACCCATGAAGATCATTGCCTGCGGCAGCGTGCCGACCGTCATCGCACCGGAAAAATACTTTACCGGCCGGGTGCTGCAGACGCCGATCATCGAGAAAGAGGCGCCGGCGCGGCTGCGGGCCACGCTGGTCAGCTTCGAGCCGGGCGCGCGCACCCACTGGCATACGCATCCGCTTGGCCAGACGCTTTACGTGACGGTGGGCGCCGGGCTTGCCCAGACGTGGGGCGGCCCGGTGCAGGAGATCAGGGCCGGCGACGTCATCTCGTTCGCGCCTGGCGAAAAACACTGGCATGGCGCGGCGCCGAAATCGGCGATGACGCATATCGCGATGCAGGAGGCGCTCGACGATGTCCATGTCGATTGGCTGGAGGGGGTGACATCGGAACAATATGGCGGCTGAATGCTCAGTCCGCAGGAAGCCGGCTTCTCTTCCAGCCGCTACATTTTTAGAAGAGGGCGACTCGCGGCGAGTCCCGTATCGTGGCGCAGGCCATGCTCAATCGCCGGATCGACAGCGCCATGCCGCCCGTTCAACTGACCGTCGGTCAGTGATGATTGCGAAACTCACGTCCAGACGTAGCCATGTCAAAGCACCGTTTGCCCCTGGTCGCCGCTGTCTATCTTGGTTCGTTCGTGGCTCTGCTCGACGTCAGCATCGTCAATGTCGCGCTGCCGACCATCCAGCAAGCGTTGCAAACCGATTTCGGCGGCCTGCAATGGGTGGCCGACGCCTACACGCTGTGCCTGTCCGCCTTCATGTTGTCGTCCGGCCTGATCGGCGACCGCTATGGCCGCAAGCGCTCGTGGCTGGCCGGCGTCGGCATCTTCGTGGCCGGCTCGCTGATCTGCGCCGTCGCGCCCAATCTGCCGGTGCTGCTGGCCGGCCGAGTGGTACAGGGCATCGCCGGCTCGCTGCTCATTCCAGGCGCGCTGTCGATCCTGACGCAGGCCTTTCCCGATGCGCGCCAGCGCGCCGGCGTCATTGGCGGCTGGGCGTCGTTCGCTGCCATCTCTCTGCTCGTTGGTCCCGTCCTCGGTGGCATCCTGGTCGAGACCGTCGGCTGGCAAAGCATCTTCCTGATCAACCTGCCGCTTGGCTTGATCACGATCGCGCTCGGTGCTGCTTCGATCAACGAGACGGCGCATCCCGAACATGCCCATCTCGATCTCGTCGGCCTGGCTCTCAGCATCCTGTGGCTGGGGGCGCTGACCTTTGGCCTGATCTCGGCCGGCGAGAATGGCTGGGGCGAGCCAAGGACGGTCGCGGCGCTCATCGCCGGCGTCGTCGGCCTGGCTGCTTTCCTCGGCTTCGAGGCGCGCACGGCACGGCCGATGCTGCCGCTTGGCCTGTTCCGTGACGTTCGCTTCGCCGTCGCCAATGTCGCTTCGTTCGCGCTCGGCTTCACCTCCTATTCCAGCGTCTTCTTCTTCTCGATGTTCCTGCAGCAGGTGCAGGGCTGGTCGCCGACGCAGACCGGCCTGCGCATGGCGCCGGCCTTCATCGTTCAGATCGTGGTGTCGCCATGGATCGGCAGGCTGAGCGCGCGCTATGGTCACTCCGCGCTGATGACCATCAGCTATGTTGCTATCGGCCTGTCCATGCTCGGCATGTGCTGGGCCGGTCCTTCGACGCCCTATGCGATGCTGTGCCTTCTGTTCGCCATTGGCGGCCTCGGCAATGCGCTTGCAATCCCGACCGGCAGCGCTGCCGCCATGTCCTATGCGCCGCGCGAACGCTCGGGCATGGTGTCGGCGGTCATCAATGCCACCCGCCAGAGCGGTCTTGCCATCGGCATCGCCTTGCTCGGCGCCTTGATGAGCATGCGGGCGACCAACCTTTTGACCGGGTATCTCGGCGACGCCGGTGTCGCCGACGCGGAAGCGGTGGCTCGTGCTGCAATTTCGCGGCATGATTTCGCAACCGATGCGGCGATGGGCGAAAGCGGCGTGCATGAACTCTATGCTGCCGCCTATGCCGGCGGCTTCCACGCCGCGATGCTGACGGCAGCGATCGGCGCGTTCCTCACCGCCGCACTGCTGGTTGCCGTGTTGGCGCCGGCCGAGGCGCGCTCTGCCAAAGAGACCAAGCACGAGGCGTGAGGCTGACGACCCATTAAAAACGGCGGTGATGAACTGACCCCCGAAAGTTGGATACAACCTTCGGGGTTTTTCGCGTTCATAGTGCGTCGGTCAGGTCAGCGAAGCCGTAAAACGCTGGATGCGTGTGCAGGCTTCTTCCAGAAGCCTCTCCGAGGTCGCGTAGGAGATGCGGAAGTTGGGCCCAAGGCCGAAGGCCGAGCCGAACACCACCGCGACGCCCTCGGCTTCGAGCAGTTCCGAGCAGAAGGTCTCGTCGGTGTCGATCAGCCTGCCAGCTTTGGTCTTCTTGCCGATCAGCTGGGCGCAGGAGGGATAGACATAGAAGGCGCCTTCCGGCGACGGACAGGTGATGCCGCGTGCCTGGTTGAGCATCGACACGACAAGGTCGCGCCTGCCTTGAAAGATCGCCTTGTTTTTGGCGATGAAATCCTGCGGGCCATTCAGCGCCTCGACGGATGCCCATTGCGCAATGGTGCAGGCGCCCGATGTCTGCTGACCCTGGATCATGTCCATCGCCTTGATCAGTTGAACCGGACCCGCCGCATAACCGATGCGCCAGCCGGTCATTGCATAGGCTTTCGACACGCCGTTCATGGTCAGCGTGCGCTCGTAGAGCTTAGGCTCGACCTCGGCGATGGTTTTGAAGACGAAATCGCCATAGGTCAGGTGCTCGTACATGTCGTCGGTCAGCGTCCAGACATGCGGATGCCTCAACAGCACGTCGGCCAGTGCGCGCAGTTCGGCCTCGGTATAGGCAGCGCCCGACGGGTTCGACGGCGAGTTCATCAGCAGCCATTTGGTCTTCGGCGTGATCGCCTTTTCCAGCACGGAAGCGGTCAGCTTGAAGCCATCGTCGATCGAGGTGTCGGCAAACACGGAGGTGCCGCCGCAGATCGCCACCATCTCGGGGTAGCTGACCCAGTAGGGGCGAGGAATGATGACCTCGTCGCCGGGGTTCAGCGTCGCCATGAAGGCGTTGAACAGGATCTGCTTGCCGCCGGTGCCGACTATGGTCTGCTCGGGCTTGTAGTCGAGATTGTTCTCGCGCTTGAACTTTTTTGCGATCGCCTCGCGCAGCGGCACGATGCCCGAAACCGGCGGATACTTGGTTTCGCCACGGTGGATTGCCTCAATCGCCGCATTCTTGATGTTGTCTGGCGTGTCGAAATCCGGTTCGCCGGCGCCAAGCCCGATAATGTCACGGCCGGCATTTTTCAGCTCGCGCGCTTTCTGCGTCACCGCGATGGTGGCGGAAGGCTTCACGCGGGAAAGGGTGTCGGCAAGAAAGGCCATGAGCTTGACGTCTCCATGGAAGATCGGCGCGGCCAGGAGCGACCGCGGCGCTTCTCATGTCGCATGATTTCGCGCAACGCAAGCATTGTCGGCTGATCCAGGTCTCAAGGAGCCGTGATCGGGACCCGGTCGGCAACAATAAATTCATTAACGAGCGGTAGAGGCTTGAGTGGCAGGATCGCAGACCAATTGCGGAGCGAGGAACCGTGTCGCGCAGCGTCGGGCTTGCCCACATCATCCGTCAGGACGACGGCACCTCCACCGGTGTCTGGGGCATCTACACGCTGCAAAGCGCCTTCCAGCCGATCTTCGCCTTCAAGGAAGGCAAGCTGTCGGTGGTCGCGTTCGAAGGGCTGATCCGACCGTTCCGCGACGGCGAGCCACAATCGCCGATGAATTTCTTCTCGACCTGTCCGGCCGCCGACCGGCTGCATATCGAGGCGCTGACCAGGACGCTGCATCTTCTCAACGCCGGTGCCTGCCTGCCGCGGGAAGCGTCGATCTTCGTCAATTTCGACCCGTCGGTGTTCACCGAACGCACTGTTGCCGACGCTGCCTTGCGCGACATGCGGCTCGTGCTGCACGAGGCCGGCATCGACCCGCGTCGCGTCGTCTGCGAGGTGACCGAGCAGCGGTCGGCGTCGCAGGAAGCCTTGCACGGCTTCGTCGCGGCACTGAGGGCCAACGGTTTTCGCATCGCCGTCGACGATTATGGCGCCGACGATTCCGACATCAATCGGGTCAAGGAGTTGAAGCCGGATATCGTCAAGTTCGATGCCTACTGGATCACGCAGCTGATGGAGTCCGGCGCCGGCTTTGCGTTGCTGACCGCCATGGTGAAGAACTTCGAGGAGCAAGGCATCCATACGGTGTTCGAAGGCATCGAGGAGGGCTGGCAACTGGAGCTCGCCGAGAAATCGGGTGCGTCGATGGTGCAGGGTTTCGTGCTGGCGCGGCCCGAATTGGCGCCGACCAGCTTTGGCGTCTTCGACAAGGCCAGGCAGGCGCCTGTCGCTGCTGCCGTCGACACGGTTCCTGCCGTGGCAACGCCTTCGGCGCGGCCGGTCAAGGTCTTCGGGCGCCGTGTGGCGACATGAGAGACGATCGGCGGCGCAATGTCGGCGATGCGATCCAGGTCGACGAAGTCGGTATCGAATACGGCATGCATGGCGAGTTCCGGCTGCGCAGCGCCTACCAGCCGATTTTCGCGCCGCGCGGCCGTTTCCTTCACGCGGTCGCGGCCGAAGCCCTGATCGAGCCGCACCGTGCCGGCCGCCCCGGCGCGCCGAAGGTATTCTTTGAAAGCGTTGCCGTCTCGGACCGGCTGTTTGTGGAAACCATGTGCCGGGCGCTGCATCTCAGGAATTTCCGCAACATCGGCGTCGACGGCCTCGACCTGTTCTTCAACTACAACCCGTTGATCAACGACCATGCCGGGCGGGCACTGGCCGAGATTCGCCTGATGACCAGGCATCTCGGCGAGTTCGGCCTGGCGCCGGCCATGCTGGTCTGCGAAATCACCGAACAGGCGGCCGACGACGCGCTTCTCGCGCGGCTGGTGCGCGAATTGCGGCGCGACGGCATCCGCATCGCCATCGACGATTTCGGCACCGGACACTCGACCGAGGAGCGGGTGAGCCTGCTCAAGCCCGACATCGTCAAGATCGACGGCACCTGGTTCGCGGAGTTCTGCCGCCACGCTGCCGCCGAACGGTTCTTCCGCCCGCTGGTTTCCAGCCTGCATGACCGCGGCGCCAAGGTGCTGGTCGAAGGCATCGAGCAGCCCACCCATCTGCGCGTCGCGCTCGAAGGCGGCGTCGACCTGCTGCAGGGTTTTCTCCTCGCCCGTCCCGCGCTTGCCGGCACGGTATTCGAGGAAAAGCCGCTGGTCATCGATGCGCTGCTGGGCCGGGACAGCAAGGTCGTGCCCCTCTTTGGCTAGGGCATGCCGACAATTGGTGCCGTGAGCGTCCTTGGACGCTTTGCATCAGCGGCGCTGATCGTCGTACCAAAACAAATCATTGGTTGAGGCCGCCGCCGCTGCGATAATCGCGCGGAGACAGTGCTCCGGAGAACAGCCATGATACTCTACGGCATGATCGACAGCGGCAATTGCTACAAGCCGCGCCTGCTGATGGCCAAGCTTGGCCTTGCCTTTACCAATGTCGGAGTGAGTTCGCACACAGGCGACACACGCAAAGCCGATTTTGTCGCCAAGAACCCGAACGCCATGGTGCCGCTGCTCGAGTTCGACGATGGCCGGCGGCTGGCCGAATCCAACGCCATCCTGCTCTATCTCGCCGAAGGCACACGCTTCCTGCCGGCGGACAGGTATGAGCGTGGGCTCGCCTATCAATGGCTGTTCTTCGAACAATACAGCCACGAGCCCTACATTGCCGTGCGCAAGGCGCTGCTGACCTTCCCCGAACGTGCCGGGGATGCGACCCCGGAGCGGCTGGCGGTGACGCTGGAGCGCGGCAACAAGGCGCTCGGCGTGATGAACAGGCATCTGGAAAACAATGCTTTCTTTTCCGGCAGCACGCTCAGCGTCGCCGACATCGCGCTGTATGCCTATACGCATACGGCGGAGCAGGGTGGTTTCCAGCTCGACGCCTATCCGGCGGTGGCGGCCTGGCTTGGCCGGGTAGAGGCCGATCCGGGGCATGTGCCGATCGAGTGGGTGGAGTAAGTAACGCCGGTGGTCGTATCGCCTGCGGCGCCGATCTCCAGACAGCAAAAAGGCGGGATAAATCCCGCCTTCCATGCTTGGTAGCCTGATCGGGAGCGTCGGGTCCGGGCTGGCAGCTATCTGCTGATCCAGCTTGTCGGGTCTTTCCGCTCCAGCGCGCTTCTCGCGCGACTGTCAGTACATCCGTGACTTGCCGCGCGCCCCGAGCTCTCGCCCGGCGCGCGCACTTCGCAAAATCAGGCTGCCTTGCTCAGAGATCCCGCGGACGACTTGCCAGTGCGGCGGTCCTGCTCGATCTCGAAGTTGATCTTCTGGCCTTCGACCAGGGTCGACAGTCCAGCACGCTCGACAGCGGAGATATGGACGAAAACGTCCGCGCCGCCCGCGTCAGGCTGAATGAAGCCGAAGCCCTTGGTGGCGTTGAACCACTTGACCGTTCCTGTTGCCATTTTAGATAGTCCTTCAACATTTGCTTTAGATTGACCGGACCGAAGTCCAGCCGGTGTGCATCGAGATTTTGGAGATAGACGTCAGCAAACGCGAAGATCGCGAGGCCCGGATCGATCGGCCGAAATATCAATGGAAGGCATATAGGCTGGTTTCGCATAAAATACAAGACTGCGTGAGAAAGCCGTGATCGAGCGCTGCCCAACGGCTGCCCCAATCTGCTGAAAACGTTGCGGCAGATCACGCTGTTCTCGAGCGGCGGATCAGGGGAGACGACCATGAAAATCATTCTGCTTGCCGCCTGCCTCACGCTTGTCGCCGCTCAGGCGCAGGCGATCTCGCGCTACGACCCGACGCGTATGAGCTGCGGCAAGGTTCAGGGGACGATCGCCCGGCAAGGGGCCGTCATCCTGCGCTATCAGTCGAAGCGGGTGCCTGGGCTGCCGCTCTACGACCGCTATGTACAGAGCCAGCGATTCTGCAGCATGGGCGAGGTGAGGACACGGGCCTACGTGCCGAGCGCCGACACAAAGTCCTGCCCGGTCTACAACTGTAAGCGGCCGGACAATGACCGGCATTTCCGCCGGCGGTTCTTCCACAACAACTAGCGCTTATCGACCGGCAGCCATTGCTCTCAATCCCGGATGTGTTCTGTGAGCATGGACACAAATTGCGTCACCTTTTGCGGGCGAAAGCGCGCTGCCGGATAGACCACGTGAATGCCGCCGGAGGGCAGCACCCAGTCGGGGAGCACGTGGACGAGGCGGCCTTGCGATAGGTGGTCGACGACCAGATAGTCCGGCAGAACTGCCAGTCCGCCCCCGGCGAGCGTCGCTTCCAGCACAGCCGGCGTCGAGTTGATGGAGAATGCCTCGCGCAGGGTGATGGTGCGCGGCTCGAAACCGCCTCGGGTGAAGTTCCAGGTGAACGGCTTGCGAAGCACGGCATTGGCAACGAGCGGTAAGGAAGAAAGGTCTTCTGGCTTGTCTACTCTGATCCCGGCGGCGAAATCCCGCGACGCGACCAGGATTTGCCGGAAGGTGCCGATGCGGCGCGCCTGCTGGCTGGAGTCCTCCAGCCAGCCGACCCGGATGGACAGGTCTATCTTGTTGTCGATCAAGTCAATTATGGCATCGGAAATGAGCAGTTCGACGCCGCAGGCAGGAAATTTCTGGCGAAAGCGGGCGGCGATCGGGGCCAGCACGATCGCGCCATAATCATTGGACGCGGAAACACGCAGCACACCGGCCACCTCGGCGTTGGCCTCGCCAACCTCGGCGATCGCTTCTTCGACATCCCGCAGGATCAGAACGCAGCGTGCATGCAGAAGACGGCCTGCTTCCGTCGGCTCGACCCTTCGCGTCGTGCGCACGAGAAGCGTGGTTCGCAGCTCAGCCTCAAGGCGCGCGACCTGTTGGCTGACAACTGTTTTCGTGATGCCGAGCCGCTCGGCCGCGCGGGTGAAGGAACCCGCGTCGACCACCGTGGCAAAATAGGCGAGGCGATTGAGGTTTATCGATTCCACCACGAAGGCTCATTGTAAGCTTTCAACATACAGTTTGTATTATTATAGCCAATTTATTGATTAATCCAAAGAGCCTACCGTGCCGTTCCACCGTCCGTCCTGCGGCCGGCGGGTGCGCAGCCGCATCCGATCCCTTTCATTCAACGGAGATATTCCATGTTCACGAGGAGACAGATCATGAAGACCTCATTGGCCCTCGGCGCAACCGCCGCTTTCGCTCCCATCGACAGCGGCCGAGCCGCCGGCGCCAAGCTTGGCTGGAAACACTTCCCGGCGGGTCCAAACGGCTTCTTCCGTGCGCCGGTGCTGCTGTCGGGGCCGAGCGAAGCCCTGTTGATCGATGGCGGCTTCACCTATCCGGACGGCAAAGCGCTCGCCGATGCCATCAAGGCCAGCGGCAAGAAGCTGACCACCATCTACGTCACTCAGTCCGATCCCGATTACTACTTCGGCCTGAAGCCGGTGCGGGACGCCTTCCCGGAGGCGAAAGTGATCGCCGCCTCCGCCACGCTGGAAGCCATCAAGGGCAATGTGGAGAAGAAGCTCGCCGTCTGGGGTCCGCAATTGAAGGAAAATGGCCCGCAGGCGCTGTCCGACATCGTCTTCCCCGAGGCATTCGACGGCGCAACGCTGACCGTCGATGGCGAGACTGTCGAGATCGTCAATGCGGAAGAAGGATTGGCCAACCGCCGCTATCTGTTCGTGCCGTCGCTCAATGCCGTTTTCGGCGGAGTGATGATCTTCTCGGGCGTTCATGTCTGGACCGCCGACACGCAGACCAGGGAGAGCCGCGCCGCTTGGATCAAGACGCTGGACGCGATTGCCGCCCGCAAGCCCGCTGTCGTGGTGCCTGGCCACATGGCCCCCGATGCCGCGATCGGTCCTTCGGCGGTGGAGTTCACCAAGTCCTATCTCATCACCTTCGAGGAAGAACTGGGCAAGGCGGCAGACAGCGCCGCGTTGAAGGCGGCCATGGAGGCCCGCTTCCCCGGCCTCGGTATGGGCGTCGCCCTCGATGTCGGATCCAAGGTCGCCAAGGGCGAGATGAAGTGGGGCTGAGATGGCGACGAACCTCGATTTGATCCGTAGAACCTACGAGGGAACTTCCGAGGAGAACGGCCGCAATCTGCTGGCCGTTCTTTCCGCCGACATCGAATGGACCGAGGCGGAAGGGTTTCCCTATGCCGGCACCTATACCGGCGTCGAGGCCCTGATGCAGGGTGTTTTCAAGCGGCTCGGCTCGGAGTGGACCGGATACCACGCCGCCGTGCACAGTTTCATTGCCGATGGCGACCGGGTGGCGGCCTTCGGCGTGTATTCCGGTACATACAAGGCGACGGGAAAATCCATGACGGCCCCCTTCGCTCATCTCTACGAACTGCGGGACGGCAAGATCATCCGCATGCGGCAGTATGTCGATACGGTCCTCGTCGCGCGCGCACTGACCTGACACCGACGCAACCAGGGAGACATCCATGCTGCAACTTAAACCCGACGATGACGGACGGTCGCGACTCGGTCAGGCAGCTTCTGGAAAAGATGGGAGTTGCCCATTGGCCGAAACAGGCGGTCGACTTCAAGCGGGTGATCGCCCAAGGCGATCTTGTCATGCCCCAGGTCGTTCAGCCGAAAACGGCTGACACGCCAGAGACGGTCATCGTGGATATTTTCCGCGTTGGAAGCCGGTGCCCGCCAACCCGGTCAACAGGCGATCGATGTACTGATCCCGGCTTACTGCCAGCACCGGCCGCCGTTCAAAACCCGAACGACACCTGCGCCGGTGGCAGCGGGCCGACGCGCACGCCTTCCATGGCCAGCATCTTCTCCTTGGTGATCGATCCGCCGGGCGCCGAGAAGCCGCCGATCTTGCCGCCGGCGGCAAGGATGCGATGGCAAGGGATGACCAGCGGCACCGGATTGGCGCCAAGGGCGGCCCCGGTTTCGCGGGCGAGCCCGGCATGGCCGGCGGTTTTGGCCAGCTCACCATAGGTGGTGGTTTCGCCGAAGGAGAGTTTTCGCGCCGCGTCGTAAATGGCGAGGCGGAAATCGTCGACGCCGTCGAGATCGACCGGCACGGCGGAGAAATCGATGTCCTCGCCCGCCGCATAGGCCTTGATCGCTGCGATCAGCTCGACCACCCATGGCGGCTGCGCCGTGGAGGTGGAAACGCCGCCATGGCGCAGCAGGCGCCGCTCCACCGCTTCGCGGCTGCGTTCGGGCAGGCAGAGCCGGATCAGGCCCTTTTCGCTCCAGGCAATGCCCATGAAACCGATCACTGTTTCTAACACTGCGTGGCCGGCCGTGATCGAAGCTGTCGTGACCATGATGCGCTCCTTCCCGCAAAGTGGCGAAATCCGGGATTCGTCCCAGTACATATCCGGAACAATATGGCACCACCGCCTGCGTCTCGCCACCCGAAAACCACCTGATCGCCCCGATTGCCCGGCCTGAATCGCTGGTGTAAGGGATTTCTTAACAACCCGACAAACCGGACCCGAGCGCGGCTTGCCAGCAAAACTCAACCTTATCGCGATCGGCGTGATCCTGGCCGCCGCCGGCATCAGCGGCTGCACGTCGACCTCGCAGATGAAGTCCGCGCCTGCTCTCACCGAAACAGCGACCGTCGCCGGCACTGACGCCGGCTTCACCGTGCCTCTGCCGGAGACGGTTTCGGTGCTGCCGGAATCATCGGGAATCGCCCCCGCTCAGACGGCCGAACTGCCGCTCGATCCCGCCGCACAGCCGGCTGCCGCGACCGCCGCTTTTGCCGGATCGACACCGGCGGCACCAGCCGTGCCCGCGGTGATGACCGCCAATGCCTGGCAGGCGCCGCCGCCGGCAAAGGCGAGCGAGCCGGTCAAGGCGGCCGAGACCTATACGACCGCGGGGCTCGTCATACCGGCAACCGCCAAGGGCGATCGCATGCCGGGCGTCCAGCAGGTCGCCTATGTCGTGCCGCAGAACCCGGCGGCCCTGGTCCAGTTCCCGGCAGGGCCCGTGCAAGAAGAACACGCGACGGGCGTGCGTGGCGATGTCGAGCGGCTGATCGAGAAATATGCGGCGATCTATCAGGTGCCGGTGGATCTGGTGCGCCATGTCGTCAACCGCGAGAGCACCTTCAACCCAAAAGCCTACAACAACGGCCATTGGGGACTGATGCAGATCAAACACGCGACGGCGCGCGGCATGGGCTATGACGGGCCGGCCAAGGGCCTGTTCGACGCCGATACCAATCTGAAATACGCGGTGAAATATCTGCGCGGCGCCTGGCTGGTGGCCGGCGGCAACGCCAAGAAGGCCGACTGGCTCTATCAAACCGGCTATTATTACGACGCCAAGCGCAAGGGCCTGCTCGAGGCGACCGGCCTTGGCCGCGACCGCCAGCGCCGCCGCCTGCAGCCCGACGCCTGAGCGCAATGCCTGAACCGCGCCCGCCGGCTCTGAATGACATCCGGCTGTGCAAAATCCTCGACGAGACGCTGGTTCCGCCGCACTGGCCGGAGGGTTTTGTCATGCGCAGCTTCGAGCCCGGTGACGCGCCCGCCCTGCATGCGCTTTTGACCGAAGTGTTCGATGACGACGCCGATGGTCCGTTCGACGAGTGGTGGCCGCGTATCGCGGACGATCCCGAATTCGACCCGGCGCTGTGCTTCCTCGTCATCGACGCCAAGGGCCGGCTGGCGGCGGCGGCGTTGTGCTGGACCCGCGGCTTCGTCAAGGACCTCGCCGTTCATCCCGAGGCGCGCGGCAGGGGTGTTGCCGAAGCGCTGATGTGGCACGCCTTCGCCGTTTTTCGCGAACGCGGCGCCGATCATGTCGACCTCAAGACCAACACGGTCGAGAATCCCGCCGCGGTCCGGCTCTATGAGCGGCTGGGGATGATGCCTGTCGCCTGGGAAGGCTAGGGTGTGCGGATATTCAGGTGATGCCGGCCTGCAAGCGACGGTTCCCTGCGCTTCCGGCCTTCGCCGGCCGAAGCACCCATAGTTGCCTGACCTGAATCTCAACACACCCTGATGCATGTCGCCCACGCAGGAACGGCATGATTTGGGAACCCAAAAGCGCCGCTTCGCATTTAATGGGAGGTGAGGGCCTGACAAGCTGCCGGCGCGTGGGAGGATTTTCCGTCACCGGCTGCGGAGGGACATCCACCACCATGACGTTTTCTCACGCATTCCTTGCGGTCGGCGTCGCTGCCATGCTCGCTGGCACGCCAGCATGGGCCGTCGATCTGTCGATCGTGTCGGGCGATACCGGCGATGGCATCAAGGTGCTGCGCGAGATCCTCGACCGTTACGAGAAAGACAGCGGCAACAAGGTCGGCATCGTCGTCATGCCGGCGTCCGGGACCGACCAGTTCGGCCAGTACCGGCTTTGGCTTGCCGCCGGAAACAGCGACATCGACGTCTACCAGACGGATGTGATCTGGGCGCCGCAACTCGCCAGCCAGCTCGTGGATTTGACCGCAGCGACCAAGGATATCGTGGCTGAGCATTTCCCGTCGATCATCCAGTCGCAGACCGTCGACGGCAAGCTCGTCGCCTTGCCGATCTTTACCGATGCGCCGGCGCTCTACTACCGCAAGGATCTCCTCGACAAATATGGCGCCAAGGTGCCGGCCACCTGGAAGGAACTGGCCGACACCGCCAAGCTGGTCATGGACAAGGAGCGTGCGGCTGGCAATCGGGATATCTGGGGCTTCGTCTTTCAGGGCAATGCCTATGAGGGGCTGACCTGCGACGCGCTCGAATGGGTGATGTCGAATGGCGGCGGCCAGATCATCGAGCCGGACGGCACCATCTCCGTCAACAACAGCCAAGCGGCGGCGGTGCTCGACATGGTCAAGGGCTGGGTCGGGACCATCGCGCCACCCGGCGTGCTCGCCTACCAGGAAGAGGAATCGCGCGGTGTCTGGCAGACAGGCAATGCGGTGTTCATGCGCAACTGGCCCTATGCCTACGCGCTCGGCAACGGCGAGGGCTCGCCGATCAAGGGCAAATTCGACGTGGCGCCGCTGCCGGCCGGCACGGGCGAGGGCGCCCGACCGGTCGGGGCCCTGGGCGGCTGGAATCTCGCCGTCTCCAAATATTCGAAGCATCCGGATGCCGCGATCGAGCTGATCAAGTTCATCGCCTCGCCCGCGATGCAGAAATACCGCACGCTGAAGACGTCCAACCTGCCGACCATCCAGGCGCTGTATGACGATGCCGACATCGCCAGGCAACAGCCGATCGTTCCGCGCTGGAAGCAGATCTTTCTCGATGCGGTGCCGCGCCCCTCGGCCGCGACCAGGATCAAATACAACGAGGCGTCGAGCCAGTTCTGGAACGCCGTGCACAACACGCTCTCGGGCGACGGCACTGCCGCCGACAATCTGGCCGATCTCGAAGCGATGCTGACCAAGTTGAAGGGCCGAGGCTGGTGACGATACTGGGACAGCCACCCGGCGGGACCGCAACGAGCGGGAGCGAGATGACAAGGACGGAACCGGAAACAGCCAGGGCCGCGCACTCGCAGTTGACGGCGCAGCGCGTTCGCTCGGCGTGGCTTTTCCTGGCGCCAATGCTGCTGGTGCTCGCCGCGGCGGCCGGCTGGCCGCTTGCCCGCACGGTCTATTTCAGCTTCACCGACGCCTCGCTGGCCGACCTCGACGCGCGCCAATGGGTCGGCTTCGCCAATTATTTCTCGGTGCTGCACATGCCGAGCGGCCGGACCCTCTATGACGGGCTGCTCGTCGATCCGGTCTGGTGGCGTGCCGTCTGGAACACGGTGCGTTTCACAGTGATTTCGGTGACCTGCGAGACCATCCTCGGCACCATCGTTGCCCTGGTTCTCAACGCGGAATTCGCCGGCCGCGGCATCGTCAGGGCAGCGATCCTGATCCCCTGGGCGATCCCGACGATCGTCTCGGCGAAGATGTGGCAATGGATGCTCAACGACCAGTTCGGCATCATCAATGTCGTGCTGCTCAATCTCGGCCTGATCAGCACCAAGATCGCCTGGACGGCCAACGCCGACACGGCGATGGCGGCCGTCCTCATCGTCGATATCTGGAAGGCGACACCGTTCATGACGCTGCTCATCCTGGCCGCGCTGCAGATGCTGCCGAGGGAGATCATCGAGGTCGCCAGGCTCGACGGCGCCAACCCCTGGCAGATCTTCTGGCGGGTGACCTTGCCGCTCATCCGCCCCGCGCTGATGGTGGCCGTGATCTTCCGCGCGCTCGATGCACTGCGCATCTTCGACCTGATCTATGTGCTGACGCCCAACAATGTGCATACCAAGTCGATGTCGGTGTTCGCCCGCGAGAACCTGTTCGAGTTCGACAAGTTCGCCTATGGCTCTGCCGCCTCGACCTTGCTTTTCCTGATCCTCGCTCTGCTCACCATCGTCACCATCCGCATCGGCCGGATAAGCCTGGACGGAGGCCGCTGACATGTGGATCGTGAAGCGCACGGCCTTTTACCTGCTGGTCGCGGTCATCGTCTTCGTCGCGGTGTTCCCGTTCTACTACGCCATCGTCACCAGCCTGAAATCGGGGACCGATCTGTTTCGGGCCGATCTGTGGCCGACAACGATCAGCCTTGCCAACTACCGGAATGTGCTGACCGAGGGCAGCTTCGTGCGCAACTTGCTGAACTCGCTGTTCGTCTCCGGCGCGGTGGTTGCGCTTTCGCTGTTGCTCGGCGTCACATCAGCCTATGCGCTGGCGCGCATTCGCTTTCGCGGTCGCTCGGCCCTGCTGTTCATCATCCTGTCGGTGTCGATGTTCCCGCAGGTGGCGCTGCTGGCTGGGCTGTTCGAACTGGTCCGCCTGTTCGGCCTCTACAATTCGCTGTTCGCGCTGATCTTCTCCTACATGATCTTCACCTTGCCGTTCACCGTCTGGGTGCTCACCACCTTCGTCCGCGACCTGCCGGTCGAGGTCGAGGAGGCGGCGATCCTAGACGGCGCGACGCCGTGGATCATCATCACGCGGGTCTTCCTGCCGCTGATGTGGCCGGCGCTGGCGACCACCGGCCTGCTGGCTTTCATCGGCGCGTGGAACGAGTTCCTGTTTGCCCTGACCTTCACCTCCAACAACGCACAGCGGACCGTGCCGGTAGCGATCGCGCTGCTCTCCGGCAACTCGCAGTTCGAGATCCCTTGGGGCAACATCATGGCGGCCTCGGTGATCGTCACGGTGCCGCTGGTGGTGCTGGTGCTGATCTTCCAGCGCAAGATCGTCTCCGGCCTCACCGCCGGCGGGGTCAAGGGGTGAGGGGGCGAAACGCTCAGATGTCCGGTGCGTTGCCGATCTTCTGCTTGAGCTCCAGCGCCCAGGCGCGGCCTTCGTCGCCGCCCCACAGCAGCCAGGCAATGTAACCGGCCGAAGGGTTTTGCTCATTGCCGTAGTTCCTGCCGCGCTTGTCGATCTCGTGGCGGGCGAAATAGCTGACCATGCGGCGGATGGTGGAGGGCGCGAGCTTTTCCCGGTTCTTCAGCTCGGTGGCGCGGGCGACGCCGATCTCGGTGCCGCCGCGGCCGAATTCTCCGCGCAGCCTGAGGCCCTTGGCGGCATTGTCGGCCACCACTTGCGGGCAGCGCAGATCGATCTCGTCGTCGTGCATATTGTTCCCCGGATCACGCTGCCCGAACAGGTATTACGACATCTCACCATGCGCAATAAATGTCGGAACCGATCGCCGCCAAACGTCCTTGGGTCGCAGAGCAACCGCGCCGGGACGCCGGCGCCGCGACTTGAAGGAGCCGATCATGATCACCTTTCCCAACGAATCCGCGAAATACCGCACCGCGCGCGAAAAACTGCTGCGCAAGGAAATCGAGCTGCGCCGCGTCATGGAAGAGGTCGCCGAGGCCCGGCGCGCGCTGCCGCCGGGCGGGCTGATCCGCCAGGACTATGAATTCGACGCACTGGATGCCCAGGGCAAGCCCGCAAAGACAAGACTGTCGGAGCTGTTCGCGCCGGGCAAGGACTCGCTCATCCTTTACAACATGATGTTCCCGCGCCACCCGCAGGAGAAGCGCGATGTGGCGACCAGCGGCGGCACGGCGAAGCTTGCCCGACCGGACCAGCCATGTCCGTCCTGCACGGCATTGCTCGATCAGTTCGACGGCGCCGTCGGGCATCTCCAGGCCGCTGGCTTCAATTTCGCGGTGGTGGGCAAGACCGCGCTCGAAAACCTGGTCACGCTCGGCCGCGACCGGGGCTGGCGCAACATGCGGCTGGTGTCTTCGGCTTCCAACAGCTTCAAGCGCGACTACAATGCGGAGGCGGCCGACGGCGCACAGATCCCGCTGCTGTCGGTGTTCCACCGCGACGGCGACGGCATACGCCATTTCTGGAGCTCGGAACTGGATTTCGCACCGACGGAGCCGGGCCAGGACCCACGCGGCCTTGGCACCTGCGAAACGCTGTGGAACCTGATGGATTTCACGCCTGAAGGCCGCCCGAACTGGAACGAGCAGTTGCAATATGGCGAGGCGTGTTGCCACTGAAAGGCAGCTCTGGTCAGCCGCCGCGTTTCAGTTTTCGGAACATGAGTCCCATGGCTGGCTCGAACGAGGGCATCGGCGAGGGTTCGAGCCCGGCACGGATCGGTGGGGCGATTGAGGCGACATGCGCAGGCTTCTTCCTCATGAGCTGCAACCGGAGTGCCCAAGCGACGTTGGGTTGTCCGAGGGACAATTCCAACCGGAGACATGCCATGAAAACGCTTACCATCCTGACCGCAGCAGCATTGCTTGCCGGCGCGCCGGCCTTTGCCCAGTCGAACACGACCGCCACGACCACGCCGCTCGCCACGACGACGAAGGTCGACACTTCGACCTTCATCAAGACGGTGCCGAGCGCCAATGAGTTCGAGATCGAGTCCAGCAAGCTCGCCGAGCAGAAGGCGACCGACGCCGACGTCAAGGCGTTCGCCAAACAGATGATCGCCGATCACACCAAGGCCGGCGAGGAATTCAAGGCGGCGCTTGCCCAAGGCCAGACAACCTCGGCCACAGCGCCGTCCGGTCCGGCCCTGCAGCCTAAGGAGCAGAAGATGCTCGATGAGCTGAAGAGCGCCGGCGGCGATCAGTTCCAGGCGAAATACATCCAAATGCAGACCAACGCGCACAAGGAAGCCGTCGCGCTGTTCAGCGGCTATGCAAAGTCAGGCGACGACCCGGCGATGAAGGAGTTCGCCAAGAAGACGCTGCCGACGCTGCAGATGCACGAAAAGCACGTGAAGGAACTGGCGGCCGCGCATCAGGGTTAGGCGGCGGTTTAAGGTCTGTGCTCTACGGCGCCCCCTCAAAAACTGCCAATTTCCCCCCTTGAGGGGGAGATGTCCGGCAGGACAGAGGGGGGCCCGTAGAGCGCTACCATGGAAGCCAGCCCGCTTGGCAAACCAACACCACAATGTGGCCCTGTGCCTCAAGGACGGCACGCCCTATACCGATCAAGGCTGAGCGGCGCTCAGGTCGACTTGATCTGCTCGACCGCGGTCACCAGCAGTTCTTCCATGGCGGTGCGTATCTGGGCATCCGACTGGGCGATGCCTGCCGCGTCGAAATCGGCGCGGACCTTGCGGAACACATCGTTGTCGCCGGCCTCTTCGAAGTCCGCGTGCACGACCTCCTTCGCATAGCCGTCGGCATCCGCACCGGATTTGCCGAGCTGTTCGGCGGCCCACAGGCCGAGCAGCTTGTTGCGGCGCGCCATGGCCCTGAACTTCGTTTCCTCGTCCATCGCGAACTTCTTTTCGAAGCCTTCCTGACGGTCTCTCATGCTGCTCATGGTTTGCCTCGTTTGGATGTGAGTCCGGTCTTCAGCCCAGGGGAAGAACGGCCAGGAAGGAGAGAGTGGCGCGCATGGATGTCATTAGCAAGGCAAGGTCGCCGGTGATCGAGCGGCGCCTGGCGGCTTCGCCTGATGTGATTTGACCTTGCCGTGCCGCGTCCTACTCTTCAATCCCTGCGGGATGAACCGAGGAGACGAGCGATGCAGTTCAACGGAATTCGCGGCGTCTTGCTGACGGCGGCCGTGATCCTTGCCGCCGGCACCGCGGCCTATGCCCATCATGGCTGGTCGTGGACGCAGGACGGGTTTTTCGAACTCAGGGGCAAGATCACGGCCATCTATATCGGTAATCCGCACGCCACGCTGGATGTCGATGCAGAGGGCGAGGCCTGGCGGGTGGAGATGGCGCCGCCCTCCCGCACCATCGCCGCCGGCTTCACCGAGCAGGTGGCCAAGGTCGGCGACGAGGTGACTGCGATCGGCAATCGCTCGGTCGAGGCGAGCGAAAAGCGCATGAAAGCGGTGCGCCTCATCGTCAATGGGAAGACGTATGATGTCTATCCCGACCGTGTGCCGCCCGCCTAGATGACGGAGTTTTTCACCGGCATCGAGCACCTTGCGTTGGCGCGGTGGCTGAAGGGCTCCTTCGTCGCCTACCCCGTGGTCAATGCGCTCCACATCATGTCGATCGGCGCGCTGCTGACCAGCGTCGTTCTCATGGACCTCAGGATATGCGGTGCTTTCCGTTCGCTGCCGCAAGCGGCGTTCGTCGGGCTGCTGCGCCACATTGCGTTGGCGGCGTTCGCGGGCGCGCTCGTCACAGGCTCGCTGCTGTTTTCAGTGAAGGCGAGCACCTATGCGGCGATGCCGGTTTTCCTCGCCAAGATGGCACTCATCCTTCTCGCCGGCGTCAACTTCCTCGCCTTCATGCGCTTCTCCCGCGCAACAGGCCGCGGCGAGCCGGCAGGTGGGACCGTCCTGGCCGTGCTCTCGATTCTGCTGTGGATTTCCGTGCTTTTCGCCGGACGGTTCATCGGTTTTCTCTGATTAGAGCGAGCGCCTGCACTGGTGTTCCGCCAGTGCAGGGATAAGCTCCCTGAAGCACCTGGGTTGTCACCTACAGTTTTTTTGCGAAGAGGACCCCCACCCCTAACCCCTCCCCACAAGGGGGAGGGAGACTTCCGTTGGCGCTGACCTAGGCAAATCGTCTGTCTTTTGGCGCCGAAGAAGAATTTAAAGGCACGCGGCAGCGTTCCCTCCCCCTTGTGGGGAGGGTTAGGGTGGGGGTCCTTCTTCGCAAGAATCCACATGCGATAGCCCTGCCCTTTGGGGGGAAGGTTAGGGGGCTCTTCATTAGCGCTAACGCGGCAGCCTGCTGCATGCTCAGGGAGAACCACCATGAAGAAAGAAATCATCGAAGTGCCGGTCATGTCGGACAAGGTGCGGGCGCTCGGCCTTCCCTGCTCGACAGCGGTGAAGGCCAACGGCTTCGTGTTCATCTCGGCGACGCCGCCGGTGGACATGGTGACCGGCGAGATGGTGCGCGGAGACATCGAAACGCAGACCGAGGCATCGCTGAAGGCGCTGAAACACTGCCTGGAAGCGGCGGGCACCTCGCTGGACAACGTGGTGATGGTGCGCATCTACGCCGTCAATTCCGGATTCTACAACGCCATCAACCGGGTTTATGCGAAGTATTTTTCGACGAACCCGCCGGCGCGGAGCTTTGTGCCGGTGGCTTCGTGGCCGATGGAGTTTGATATCGAGATTGAGTGTGTGGCGGTGGCGTGAGGGTGAGAAGCGGTCCGCGTAGCGGACGAAAAGCCAATTGCTAGGCTTTTCGAGCTTCGAACGCCCTGAGCCTGCGACGGGTCGGCAATTCTTAGCCGAAGTTTTCACTTGTCTTTCAAGTAAACTCGTCCTCAATTCCCATCGGGGATTGGGAGGGTGAGTCATTGAACAAATTACCGAAGAAATTTGCCGAGCGCGTTGCGTCAAACATCAAGAAATATCAGCGCATTACGCTGGCTCAGCAAAAATCCGATGTGGCGGAAGCTGACACGGTTACCTTGATCAAGGACATCCTGGCTGACGTTTTTGGATACGACAAATATGATGAATTGACCTCAGAGCACCAGATCAAGGCGACATACTGCGATCTCGCGATCAAGATCGCAGGCAAGTTGCGGTTGCTTGTCGAGGTGAAATCAGCCGGCAGCAGCTTGGCCGATAATCACTTGAGGCAGGTGATTGACTACGGAGCGCATCAAGGCATCCATTGGGTGATCCTGACCAATGCCGTCGAATGGCGGCTCGTCCGTATCTATGTGGCAAATCAGATCAGCCACGAAGAAGTCTGCCGCATCGTCTTTGCCGACATGAACCCCAAGAATGAGGATCATCTGCAGTGCCTCTTCCTGTTCGCCAAGGAAGGGCTGACGACCGATGCAATGGACGCCTTTCATCAGCAGGCCCAGTTGTTCAACAAGTTTACGGTATCGGCGATTATCCGATCCGATGCGGTGATTTCGGTCGTGCGCCGCGAAATCCGTAAGCTCTTTCCAGACATCAAAGTCGGCAACGAGAACCTGTCGCAGTTGGTCGAAAATGAAGTGATAAAGCGGGACACGATCGAAGGTGACAAGGCGAAGGAAGCTGTCGCCAGGATGCGGAAGGCTGTGAATAAATTGGAGAGAGCCAAGAACAAGGCTACCAAGACAATTATCCCCGACATTGCGAATTAACTGAAGATAAAATTGATGTTATTTTCGTTTACATGTAATGGAGGGCGACATTGACCAAACTTACTGAGGATAGCCTTGATTTTGCGCGCAGGCATCTTGAGCGTTTTGGACAGCGATTTCTTCCCTAGGTTGCCGGTTTACGAGGCGGTATGGGCTGACTGGGAGAATGTACGTGGTCGCCTTATGTCGTCTAACATCAGGAAACTTCCGATAGTTCCTGCCGATTCAATGCCGGTGGCCAAAGGAAAGTCCTCATATAGAATTGTCCATCAGCTAGATCCCCTGACCTGTCTTACCTATACGGCCTTAGCCCATCGGGTTGGGCCAGCAATTGAGGCAGCGCGAGTGCCCGTCGGACAGGAGATAGCATTCTCGAATAGATTTCTGCCGTTGGATGGAGCATTCTTTTCGTCGGGTACTGGTTATGATGCATACAAGGAGAAGTCACGGCAGCTGGCTAATAGGCACAGCTTCGCGGCTACTGCGGATATTTCAGATTTTTTTAACCAGATTTATTCGCACCGGGTGCGTGGTTCAATTGAGGCTGCAGATCCTCGCCTTGATGAGGTGGCGCAAGATTTCGAGTCGGTTATACATTCAATAAATGCCGGCGCTTCGAAAGGCATTCCCGTTGGACCGAATGCCAGCAATTTGATTTCCGAAGCTGTTCTAATCGACGTGGATCAACTATTGATACGTAACGGATTTATACATGTTAGATACGTAGATGACATTCGAATTTTTGATGACAATAAAAACTCATTGCAGTACGCTATTGAATTACTTTCTGTATATCTGTACGAAAATCATAGACTTAATCTAAACGGTCGAAAAACGAATATTTACTCTCAAGCCGATTTTATAGAAAAAGTTATTCAGGACCATATGGATGCCGAAACTAAAGCGGCAATGCAAAGAACTTCGGTGCTTGATCCCTATGGAGAGCACGCTGAGCTAGAGGTGGGGCCGGCGCTAAATGTCGAAATTATCGATGAAATCGGGCGAACAATCCGAGAGAAATTCATCGTAGATGGTTATGTCGACCTCAATTTGATCAAGGCATACATTAGGAGAGCAGGTTCCAGTAATTCTCATCAGTTTATCGATGTGGCGAGCGCCTCCATTGATGCTTTCCTTCCTGTTTTTCATGAGTTAGCAAAGGCGCTAGATGGCGTGATTCAAGCTGGAGGGCACGAACATGCTTTCCCGCTAATCCGGCAAATTGCGGCATCGGGATACTATCGACGGCAGTCTGTCCGCCGATGGTTGGATTGGATCTGTGCAGGGAGCGCGGACCTGCTGCAAGTTAGGCCAATTCGAGATTCAGTGTTCTCCGGAGAGATTCGGTCGCAAGCGAGAGCGGCCGTTTCACTCAGGGACTTAGCTTGGGTGCGTTCTCACCGTTCGAGCTTTATGCAATTCGCGCCTATGGATCGGGCAGCTGTAGTGGGAGCAATGGAAATACTTGGTCGCGATGAAAGAAGAGCAATACTTAATCAGATTGACGACACCCACGCCTCGCCAATTGATTTGGCGATGAAGAGGTTTGTTCTCAAATAAATTCATTTGAAATACAGGTAGCCTGCCCCTCATCTGCCTGCCGGCATCTTCTCCCCGTATAGTGACGGGGAGAAGAGAGCTAATCACGCAAAATACTCCTGCAGCGGCCTGACCTCCAGGCTCCCCGCCTTCAGCGCCGCAATCGCCTCGGCCACCGCGGCCGCGCCCGACAGCGTCGTGTAATACGGCACCTTCTGCATCAGCGTGGCTCGCCGCAGCGACTTTGAGTCCGATACCGCCTTCTGGCCATCCGTCGTGTTGAAGACGATCTGCACCTGGCGGTTGCGGATGGCGTCTTCGATGTGGGGGCGGCCTTCCAGCACCTTGTTGATTTTCTGGGCGTCGACGCCGTTTTCGGCGAGGAAGCGGGCCGTGCCCGAGGTGGCCAGCACCTTGAAGCCGAGGCCGGCGAGGCGCTTGACCGCTGGCAAGATGCCTTTCTTGTCCTCGTCGCGCACGGAGACGAACAGTGTGCCGGAGCGGGGCAGGTCGACGCCGGCCCCTAACTGGCTCTTGGCGAAGGCCAGCGCAAAATCGCGGTCGAGGCCCATGACCTCGCCGGTCGAGCGCATTTCCGGGCCGAGCAGGATGTCGACGCCGGGGAAGCGGGCGAAGGGGAACACCGCTTCCTTCACCGCGATGTGGCCGGGGTTCCTGGGGTCGGGCATGGCGCCGTAATGGGCGAAGGCGTCTTCCAGTTTTTCGCCGGCCATGATGCGGGCGGCGATCTTGGCGATCGGACGGCCGATGGTCTTGGCGACGAAGGGCACGGTGCGCGATGCACGCGGGTTGACCTCCAGCACATAGACCGTGCCGTCCTTGATCGCATACTGCACGTTCATCAGCCCGCCGACATTGAGCGCGCGGGCAAGCGCCGCCGTCTGGCGCTCCAACTCGTCGACCAGTTCGGAAGGCAGCGAGTGCACCGGCAACGAGCAGGCGCTGTCGCCCGAATGGATGCCGGCCTCCTCAATGTGCTCCAATATGCCGGAGACGAAGGTCGACTTGCCGTCGCAGAGGCAGTCGACATCGACCTCGATGGCGCCACTGAGATAGGTGTCGAACAGCAGCGGGTTCTTGCCCAGCAGCGTGTTGATCTGGCCGGTCTTGTCGTTGGGGTATTTCTGCTTGATGTCCTCCGGCACCAGGCCGGGCACCGTGTCGAGCAGATAGGTCTGCAGCATGCCCTCGTCATGGATGATCTGCATGGCGCGGCCGCCCAGCACATAGGACGGGCGCACCACCAGCGGGAAGCCGAGCTCGCCGGCGACAAGGCGGGCCTGCTCGACCGAATAGGCGATGCCGTTCTTCGGCTGGCTGAGGCCGAGCTTGTGTAAGAGCTTCTGGAAGCGGTCGCGGTCTTCGGCGAGATCGATCATATCGGGCGAGGTGCCGAGGATGGGGATGCCGGCCTTCTCCAGCGCATCGGCGAGCTTCAGCGGCGTCTGGCCGCCGAACTGGACGATGACGCCGACCAGTTCGCCCGACGACTGTTCGACGCGCAGAATCTCCAGCACGTCTTCCGCCGTCAGCGGCTCGAAATAGAGCCGGTCGGAAGTGTCGTAGTCGGTCGACACGGTCTCCGGGTTGCAGTTGATCATGATCGCCTCGTAGCCGGCGTCGCGCAACGCAAAGGCCGCGTGGCAGCAGCAATAGTCGAACTCGATGCCCTGGCCGATGCGGTTCGGGCCGCCGCCGAGGATGACGACCTTCTTGCGCGACGAGACCTGCGCCTCGTTGGCCAGCGCGCCGGCAAACGGCACTTCATAGGTCGAGTACATGTAGGCGGTCGGCGAGGCGAACTCGGCCGCACATGTGTCGATGCGCTTGTAAACAGGATGAACGTCGAGCTTTTCGCGAGCTTTCTGAATCACTTCGGCGTCGGTCTTCGTCAGCGACGCGAGGCGGGCATCGGAGAAACCCATGGCCTTCAGCATGCGCAGGTTGACGGCATCCTCGGGAATGCCGTGCTCGCGGATGCGGGCTTCCATGGCGACGATGCCTGCGATCTGTTCAAGGAACCACGGGTCGATCTTGCACATGGCGTGCACGTCTTCCAGCGACGTGCCCATGCGGATCGCCTGCGCCACCATGCGCAGCCGGTCGGGCGTCGGCGTGCCGAGCGCGGCGCGGATGGCGTTGCGGTCGTCGGCATGGTTGGCCGTCGCGGCACCATAGCCGAGGCCGGGGATCTCGATCTCGTCGAGACCTGTCAGGCCGGTTTCCAGTCCGCGCAAGGCTTTCTGCAGCGATTCCTGAAAAGTGCGGCCGATGGCCATGACTTCGCCGACCGACTTCATGGCGGTGGTCAGCACCGGCTCGGCGCCGGGGAATTTCTCGAAGGCAAAGCGCGGGATCTTGGTGACAACGTAATCGATCGACGGCTCGAACGAGGCCGGCGTGGCGCCGCCAGTGATGTCGTTCTCCAGCTCGTCCAGCGTGTAGCCGACAGCGAGTTTTGCGGCGATCTTGGCGATCGGGAAACCGGTCGCCTTGGAGGCAAGGGCGGACGAGCGCGAGACGCGCGGGTTCATCTCGATGACCACCAGGCGGCCGTCGGCCGGGTTGACGGCGAACTGCACGTTGGAGCCGCCGGTCTCGACGCCGATCTCGCGCAGCACCGCGATCGAGGCGTTGCGCATCATCTGGTATTCCTTGTCGGTCAAGGTCAGGGCCGGAGCGACGGTGATCGAGTCGCCCGTGTGCACCCCCATCGGGTCGATGTTCTCGATCGAGCAGACGATGATGCAATTGTCCGCCTTGTCGCGGACGACCTCCATCTCATACTCCTTCCAGCCGAGCACACTCTCCTCGATCAGCACTTCGGTGGTCGGCGAGGCGTCGAGGCCGGACTGGACGATCTCGTAGAATTCAGCGCGGTTGTAGGCGATGCCGCCGCCGGTGCCGCCCATGGTGAAGGACGGGCGGATGATGGCGGGCAGGCCGACATGGTCGAGCGCCTGCGCGGCGATCGCCATGCCATGGCTGATGTAGCGCTGCTTGCGGTCGCCTTCGCCGAGGTTCCAGCGGGTTTCCAGCGCGTCGAGCGCGGCGTCGAGATCGGCCGGGGCCTCGGCCTTGACGGCGGCGCGCTCGGCTTCATGCGTCTTGCGGTCGGTGTTCTTGACGTCGGTGGCGTTGGCCAGCATCGACTTCGGCGTTTCCAGCCCGATCTTCTTCATCGCCTCGCGAAACAGAGCGCGGTCCTCGGCCTTGTCGATGGCCGTGGCGTCGGCGCCGATCATCTCGACATTGTAGCGCTCGAGCACACCCATGCGGCGCAGCGACAAAGCGGTGTTGAGCGCGGTCTGGCCACCCATGGTCGGTAGCAGCGCGTCGGGCCGCTCCTTGGCGATGATCTTGGCGACCACTTCAGGCGTGATCGGCTCGATATAGGTGGCGTCGGCCAGTTCCGGATCGGTCATGATGGTGGCCGGGTTGGAATTGACCAGGATGACGCGGAAGCCTTCCTCCTTCAGCGCCTTGCACGCCTGGGTGCCGGAATAGTCGAACTCGCAGGCCTGGCCGATGACGATGGGGCCGGCCCCGATGATCAGGATCGACTTGATGTCAGTGCGTCTTGGCATGTCAAAGGTCCGTTCGGCGGGCGGCTTGCACAAAAAACCGGGACGGGAAGACCCGGCCGGTTGTGCTCGCGATTCTGGTATCAGGCTAGGAGGGCCTTATAGGGAAGAGTTTTGACTGATGTAACCCCGAAAATGCGAGGTAGGGGAGTAGGGGAATAGGGGAATAGGGGAATAGGGGAATAGGGGAATAGGGGAATAGGGTGTGGGTTCGAGGGAATTCCAAACATACTCCCTTATTCCCCTACTCCCCTAAATTCTAATTCCCCAGCGCCAGCTGATCCGTAATCTCAAACCGCTCGGCCTCGCCGATGCGTATCATGTTGAGGCTGCCCTCCCGAGTGAAGCGGAAATTGCCGTCCGCGTCGGAACCGGCCGGCTGGCCGGCACGGAAGGAGATGATGCGCGTGCCGCCATCGGGCCAGGTCACAGTGATGTTCGCCTTGTCGGCGGTGTGCACCACGCTGACCTTGCAGCGCTCCATTGGTTGGCCGACATAGCGGGCGCAGGGAATCTCGGGGCCAGAAGCCGGCGTCGGAACGGAATCAAGCGGGACGTCAGGCGCCGCCAGCGCCAGTACATACGCATCCTGCATCGCGGCGCGGCCGATTTCCGCGGCCGATTTCGGCGTGCTTTCGGCAGCCGGACCGGCGCCGCCAAGCCGCGCTGTCAGGTCGGGCGGTGCGACCGGCGCGCTATTGGTGGCCTGCGATTGATCCGGCGCCGAGGCCTGCCCGGCCTCATTGGCGCTGCCGGTGGAGGCAACCACCGGCGCATCGGCCGGTCTTGTCTCGCCTTCGACATAAGGGGCCGGATTGAGGGGAATGAGATAGCGCGCCGGCGCCCAGCCGCTCAGCTTCTCCTTGCCCGTGCTCTCGATCTTGCACCATTTGTAGCCGTTGATGTCGTTGCAGCCGAGATTGGTGACCATGTCGCCGCTGCTCAGCCGCGCCTCGACCGTGGCGACCGGCGATGCGGTGGTGCGGACCTTGAGAAGGTCGTCCGGCGCCAGGCCGGTGACGACGGAGATGACGAGGTCCGGCGCCTCTTGGGCCATCTCTTCAGCCATAGCGGGGGCAATCACCGGCCACGCCGTCATCAACAGCGGAGCAGCAATCAGCGCATGCAGGGTTGTTCGGAGCGTGACTGTGCGCCTCATCGTTTGGCCGTGCGCTGACATCATGCCGCGGCGGATCGAGCCCGCCGCAAGCCCGGCCGGTTTTATAAGGGACGCCGCGGCGCCATGTAAGCCCGAAAATTCGGCTCGCCGTTCCGCCGGTCCCAACCCGGTCCGCCAGGCCGTGAGCCTACTCAGCCGGGCATGAACGCAAGAGCGTTCAGCCGGGCAGGGGCATGAACCCTGTTCTGAGCGCGTGAGCCCATTCCGGCCGGCCCGCCTGTTCGGCTTGCCTGGCGGCCGCCTCGTGGTCGTAGTCGACGGCGATGGCCTCGAAGCGGTCGGACTGGCCGTTGCTGCCCAAGGTGACGATGCCGTAGCGCGCATGCGGCGAGCCCTGCTCGGAGACATGCGCCGGCGGTGTGGAATCGTCATAGGCGGGGCAGCCGATGCTGCCCGGGTTGAAAATGACGGGACCATCGGGGACGCGGATCAGTTCCGCGCGGTGGCTGTGGCCGCACAGCGCGATGCGGCAAGCCGGGTCGAGCGCCTTCAGCCGCCGCCGGATCGCCGTCAGCGGCGCACGCACCAGCTGGCCATTGACGATGGTATCGGCGAGATATTTCTCGTCATGGTCGGGACGGGCGTGGAAAGCGATGATTCCGGGTGCGATCTCCAGCGTCAGCGGCTGGGCGAAAAGCATCTGGCGCTGCGTCTCGGTCAGCCGCTCCTGCGCATAGGCGTCGGAGGGCCACATGGTGTCATCAGCGGGGTCGGCGGCGACACGGCGGTCGTGGTTGCCGCGCACTGTCGGCAGGTTCAGCGCCTCCAACCGCGCAAACGTCTCGCGCGGCCAGAGCGGGCCGGAAACGCTGTCACCCAGGTTGACGGTCAGGTCGGCGCCGCCGCGCCGGCGCAGATCATCGAGCACAGCGTCGAGTGCCAGGACGTTGCCGTGGATATCGGCCAGTACGGCAATGCGCATAGGGGGAGGCTCCGTGGGTTGGCGGCCCCGTTTTACGGCAGGGCTATCGCATATGGGAAGCCGAGGCTTCTGCTCTACGATGTACCCCACCTGACTCGCGCCTTTCCTCTCCCCCGTCGCTCTCCCCCCTCCGGAGGGAGAGGAAGGGAGCCAAGGTTGGCGAAGTCGCGCCTTCCCTCTCCTCCGTCGACGATAGAAGCTCGACGGAGTGGGGGCCATCTTCGTAAGAATTCATATGCGAGCTCTGCGTTTCATCGTGCGAGGAAACAGCCTACGCGTGCACTTCGATGTCGTGGCCGCCGACCGCCGGCACTGCCGGATCGTCGCCGGCGGCGGCGATGACGCTGTCGAGCAGGCCGGGGAAGCGGGCGTCGAGATCGGCGCGGCGCAGTGTGATCATGCGGTTGGTGCCGACCACCTCGGCACGGGTGACGCCGGCCTCGCGCAGTTTGGCGAGGTGGTAGCTCAGATTGGTCTTCGAGCCGAAATCCAGGAACTGGCTGCAGTTCAGCGGCACGCCTTGCTTGCTGGCGAGATAGCGCACGATGGCGAGCCGGGTCGGATCGCCGAGCACGCCAAGCACGATCGGCAGGCTGATCTGGTCCGTATTGGGGTGTGGCAAGGTCATAGCTCGAAACTAAGCACAGTCGGGTCCGATTTCAACGCATCCATCATTGTTGGCCCGCACGCGGCCTTTCTCCGTCTCGCGCCGACCTGTGCTGACACAGGGCTGTCAGGAAGGTTCAGCTATTTTTCCCTGGCTTCATTGACATGATGCCCTATTATGTCCAATTGTTCAATAACTTTTGAACTAAGGACATCCCGCCATGGACAAGCGCCTTTTCTGGCTAGCGCTCGGATCGTTTACGATCTCGACCGAAGGCTTCGTCATCTCCAGCCTTCTGCCCGACATCGCGGCGGATGCCGGCATCTCCATTCCGCTGGCCGGCACGCTGATCACCGCCTTTGCGCTCGCCTATGCGATCGGCACGCCGATCCTGGCGACGCTGACAGGCGAATGGGACCGGCGCCGCGTCATCCTGTGGACGCTGGTGTTCTTCGTGCTCGGCAACATCGCCGCTGCCTTGAGTTCCTCCTTCGAACTGCTGCTGATCGCGCGCATCGTCATGGCGCTGTCGTCGGGCCTGTTCGCCGCAACCGCGCAAGGCACCGCGGTGGCGCTGGTCGATGACCATCACCGGGCGCGTGCCATCGCCGTCGTCGTCGGCGGAACCACGGTGGCCGTTGCACTGGGTGCGCCACTGGGCGCGCTCGTTGCCACCGTTGCCGGCTGGCGCGGCACCTTTTTTGCCATCGCCGGCCTTGGCGCGCTTGCAGGCGCGATCCTGTGGTACCGGCTGCCGCGGGGCATCGTTGGCACCAGGCTGCCCTTGAAGCGCAGGCTGGCGGCAGCGCTGCGTCCCGGCGTGATGCCGATCCTGTTGACGACGGTGCTGGCGCTGATCGGCGCCTTCACCGTCTTTGCCTATGTCGCGCCGCTTGCCATCGAGGGCGGCGGTCTCAGCCAGATCGCGCTGCCCGGCATGCTGCTCGCCTTCGGCGTCGGCGCCGTCATCGGCAACATTGGCGGCGGCCAGGCCGCCGACCGGTTCGGCGCGACCCGCACCGTCGGCTGGTCGTTGGCGCTGAGCGCCGGCATGCTGGTCCTGCTGTCGGTCATCCCGACCTTTCTGCCGCCGCATATTGCCGGACCGGCGCTGATGGCGATGATGGTGCCGTGGGGCATCGTCGGCTGGGCCTTCCCGCCGGCGCAGGCCAGCCGCATCATCAAGCTGGCGCCCGATGCCGCCCCGATCGTGCTGTCGCTCAATGCCTCGGCGCTCTATCTGGGCGTCGCACTCGGCGCGGTGGTGGGCGGTGCCGTGCTGCGCTACGGCGCGCCGGCCGATCTCGGCCTGATCGCCGCGATCTTCCCGATCGTCGGGCTTGGCATCGTGGTGGCCGGCCGCCGGGCGGCTCGGCCTGTAGAGATGCCTGCCGAGTAATCTCTTTGAAAGCCGTCGGCCGGCTCAGCTGGCCGGGGGCAGATCAAAATCCAGCGCGGCGATGTCATCCAGCGCCGCGCGCAGCTTTTCAGCCTTGTCCCTGCCGACGACATCCTCGAAACGCTGCTGGGCGATTTGCCACAGCTTCATCGCTGCCTCGAGCTTGGCCAACCCTTGCGGCGTCAGCCGCACACGCTTGACGCGGCGGTCCTCCGGATCGGCGAAAGTCTCGACATAGCCGTCGCGGATCAGTGGTTTCAGCGTATGGCCGAGCGCCGACAGGTCCATGATCAGCGACGTGGCGATAGCCCCCATCGCCGGCTCGGCGCCGATATGGATCTGGTAGAGCAGGCCCTGCTGCGTCGCCTTGAGGCCTGACGGCTCCACCACATCATCATAAAACTTGCCGAGCTTGCGCGCCGCACGGCGCAGCGCGGCGTTGTTGCAGAGCGTGAGGCCGGGCAAGCTGTCCTTTGACATGATGGTCCTTGGCGCCGGCGAATGAGGCCCGGCTACTACCCTCAAATAATCCTCGTCCGTATCATTGACAAGATAGTGGCATATGCCTACTTCACGATTAGTGGCATATGCCACTAATTCAAATCAAGCGGCTTTCCGGCAGCGCGGCAGATGCCACGGCGCCGGATCAGTCGAAGCGAACCAGATCAGTCGAAGAAGGAACAGGACAATGAGTGGACAGGGCAACAAGGGCACGGCGGTCGTCACCGGTGCTTCGTCGGGCATCGGCGCGGTCTATGCCGACCGGCTGGCGGGGCAGGGCTACGATCTGGTGCTGGTGGCGCGGCGCGCCGACCGGCTGGAGGAACTGGCCGGGAAGCTGCGCCAGACCTATAGCCGCAAGGTCAGCGTGATCAGCGCCGACCTCTCCAACGACGACGACGTCCGCCGCGTCGAGCAGGCGATCGCCAGCGACGACAGCGTGACGCTGCTGGTCAACAATGCCGGCCTTGGCGGCCAGTCCGTGGTGGCAACCGCCGATGCGGACGCTGCCGAACGCATGATCAAGGTCAATGTCATCGCCCTGACGCGGCTGACCCGTGCCGTGCTGCCGGGGTTTTTGGCGCGCAACCGAGGTGCGGTCGTCAACATCGCCTCGGTGCTCGCCTATGAGACCTCGTTCGGCGGCATCTACAGCGGCACCAAGGCCTATGTCGTCAACTTCACCGAGGCTCTGCACCGCGAGGTCGCGGGTACGGAGGTGAAGGTGCAGGTGGTGCTGCCGGGCGCGACACGGACCGATTTCTGGGAGCTTGCCGGCAGCGATATCGACCAGCTTCCGAAGGAAATCATCATGACGGCCGACGATATGGTCGATGCGGCCCTTGTCGGCCTTGCCAGGGGTGAAGCCGTCACCGTGCCGGCGCTCGCCGAGCCGGCCAAGCTGGACATTTTCCTCGGTGCCCGGCAGGCCTTCTACGGCAGCCTGCACGCCGACAAGCCGGCGGCCCGCTACGCGGCTTGAGGGTTTCGAGGCCGATAGCAGAAACTGGGTTCCTCGCCCCCACGAATGTGGGGGAGAGGTGGCTCGGCGAAGCCGAGACGGAGAGGGGGACTGGCTCGACGGAGATCAAGTTTCAAGAAGTATCCGCCCTACGAAGCCCCCTCTCCGACCGCTTCGCGGCCACCTCTCCCCCGCGTTGCGGGGGCGAGGAACCCAGGTTCTGCAAGGCCGCGCTTTACGCCGTCCGCCACATCGGAATGATCGAGGCGGCCAGCACCAGCGCCAGCACGATGTTGAGCGCGCGCCATTGCCATTCGGTCTTGAGCAGCCGCGCCAGCACCATTCCGGCCACGCACCACAGCGACAGCGAGGCGGCCGCCGCGAGGCCGAAAGTGGCGCCGAGCAGCAGCGCGAGCTGCATCGGCCCGCTGGCCAGCGCCGCGAACGAGGCCGCGGCGCCCAGCCCCATCGCCCAGCCCTTCGGGTTCATCCATTGAATGCCGGCGCCGCCGAGAAAGCTGTTCGGCCTGGCCATGCTCACATCCAGATTGGGCGGTCCGCTGCGGCCGATCTTGATCGCCAGCCAGAGGAGATAGAGCGAGCCGATGACCTTCATGGCCAGTTGCAGCGAAGGCATGGCAAGCAGCAGACCGGCGAGCCCGGCGGCGGCGGCACCCGTCACCGTGGCGAGGCCGGCGGCGCTGCCGACCAGCAGAGGCACGGAACGGCGAAACCCGAACTGGGCGCCGGACGCCGTAGACAGGGTTGTGGCGATGCCGGGCGTGGTGGTGGCGACGATGGCAAACAGGATGAGCGGGAGAATGGGCTCGAGCATGCGGCGTCCTCTGTCAGGGCTGCGATCGTAGCTGCGCGCGAACTTCAGTAAATGCAATGTTTGCCATGGTCGGCATTAGGATGGATAATGCCAGCCATGATCCGAAATCTCGACATGGCGCTGATCCGCACCTTCATCACCGTCGCCGACAAGGCCAGCATGACGGCGGCGGCCAATGCGCTGCACCTGACGCAAGGTGCTGTCAGCCAGCAGGTCAAGCGGCTGGAGGAGGCGCTCGGCTCCTGCCTCTTCGAGCGCGACCGGCGCGGCTTGCGGCTGACGCGCGCCGGTGAACAGCTGTTCGGCAGGGGCAAGCGGTTGCTGGCCTTGAATGACGAGATCTGGGCGGAGATGGCTGGGACACCGGTGGCCGGCCAGGTGCGGCTCGGCGTGCCCTACGACCTTGTCGGCACCTTGCTGGCGCCGGTGCTGAAGACCTATGCCGAGACCTATCCGCAGGTCGAGATATCGCTGGTCTGCGCCTCGTCGCCGGAATTGGCTGCTGCCCTTGCGGCCGGGACCATCGAACTTGCGGTGATCGAGGAACGCGTCGGCCCGTCGGCGGGCGAGTGCCTTGCCATCGACCGGCTGGTCTGGGTCGGCGCCAAGGGCGGCGTTGCCCGCGCCAAGCGGCCGCTGCCGGTGTCGATCGTCGCCGACACCTGCGCCTTCCGCCCGGCGGTGCTGGCGGCGCTCGGTGAGCATGGGCTGGAGTGGCGCACCGTGTTCGAAAACGGCAACATCGACGCGACGACGGCGACGGTGCGCTCCGACCTCGCCGTCACCGCCTGGCTAGCCTCCACGGTTCCGGCGGATCTCGACATATTGCCACCGGAGTCCGGCCTGCCGCCACTGCCGAATTTTGCCATCAACCTGCATCTGCCGAGGCATGGGGTAGGGCCGGCGGCGCAGGAATTCGCACGCCATATCCGCGATGGGCTGGCACGACGGCCGGTGGCGGCTTGAGAGACTTCTCAGAACTTGGGTTCCTCTACCCCGTCGATCGGGGGAGAGGAAAGGGTGCAAAGGCCGTCCTGCTACTTCCAGTTCTTGCGCCGTTCGAGCTCGGCGTCGGACGGCTCCCCTGTGACAAACGACCCAACCTTGATCTCGCCTGATCGTTCGTAGGTCGCCATGATGACGCCGGTGCTGGTTGCCTGCGACTTGATGAGCTTGAAGGCGGCCGGCATCGCGCTGTCGCCGAACAGCCGCTTGCCCTTGCCCAGCAATAGCGGGAAGATCATCAGCCGAATTTCGTCGATCAGCCCGTTGGCGAGCAAAGTCTGGATCAGATCGCCAGATCCCTGGATGAGCAGGTCCGGCCCATCCTCCTGCTTGAGGCGGCGCAACGTCGCGATGATATCGGGTCCGAGCGCTTGCGTGTTCTGCCAGGTGAGGGTGTCAGGCCGATGCGTCGCCACATATTTGGTCGCGGGGTTGAAGGCATCCGCGATCGGATCTTTCTGATACGGCCAGTAGGCGGCGAAGATGTCGTAGGTTCTGCGGCCGAGCAGCAGGGCGAAAGGCTTGGAGAACAGTTCATCCATCGCCGCGGCCCCCGCCTCGTCAACGTAATGGAAGGTCCAGCCGCCGAACTTGAAGCCGCCGGCCGGATCCTCTTCCGGGCCGCCGGGTGCCTGCATGACGCCGTCAAGGCTGACGAATGTCGCAGAGATGATCTTTCTCATTCCAATGCTCCCGTTCTTCGATCCACGCCGTCGTGGCCGGACTTCAGCCCAAGGACGGGCGACGAGCCACCGGTCCGACAGGACATATGAAATTTTGGCAAACCACCATCATTTGCGAGGCCCGGGGTGGAGATCTTCCGACGAGAACCAGACATCGCCCGATATGGCGGTGGCGGTGTCGTCCGGTGCCCTGTCCTGGACCAGCCAGATCGAGCGGCTGCGCGCGGCCTGCTCGCGCGTCGGGATCCTCGACGCTGAGTCTGCGAGCGAGGCGCCGACACAGGGAATGAACCACGATCGCATGAACGGATCGCAGGCGAAGCCTTTTTGCGTGCGGATCACCATCACCGCCAGTGGGACGCGCTCGGCCGGGCGCCAGGGGAAGATCATGCGGCCGCCAGGTCGCAGCGCCTTCAGCCACCCTGCTGGTGGCGCTGCGACGCCAGCATTGACATAGATGATGTCGGATGGCGGCAGGGGCGTCGTCACCGCATCGCCATGGACGACCGTTGCATTGCCATATGCTTCGAGATTTTTGCGCGCCAGATCGGCCAGTTTTTCGTCGAGTTCGAAGCCGGTGACGGTGCCGCCTGGTAAAACCAGCCTGGCCAGCACGGCGGTGTAGTAGCCGGTGCCGGCGCCGATATGAGTGACGGCCTCACCAGGTTTAGGCGCAAGCTTTCCGATCCACATGGCGTGCAGGAAGGGCTCGCCATTGTTGATGCCCTTGTCGTCGTCGAGCGTCACCAGCACGTTCTGATAGATATGAGCCGGGTCGGCGCTCGGCGTCGTGACCTTGCCGTTGCCGGCGATGACCGTCCACGGCCCGGGACCAAGAAACGCTTCGCGTGGCACCTCGGCGAAAGCCGCTTCCAGGCGTGGGTCGGGCGAGCCGGCATTGGCGACCAGCAGCCGCGCGTAGAATTTCCTGATGTCTTCGATCCGGGCCATGCTGCGGGACAACATAGCGCGGATTGCCAATTTGTCGCGAGGCTACCCTCTGCGCAGAGGGTAGTCGATTTCCCGGCGAGGCGGAGCTTAGCCGATCCCGAACAGGGTGTCGTAGAGCAGCTTGAAGTTGAGCCCCAGGATGACTGCGGCGACCACCCAGGCAAGGGCGGCGACGCCGCGCGGAATGGCGAGATTGCCCATCTTCTTCTTGTCGGAGACGAATTGCACCAGCGGGACGACTGCGAAGGGCAACTGCATCGACAGGATCACCTGGCTGAATACCAGCAACTGGCCGGTGCCCTTTTCGCCATAGAGTGCGGTGACGACCACCACCGGGATGATGGCGAGGCCGCGCGTCAGCAGTCGGCGTGCCCAGTTGGGGATGCGCAGGCGCAGAAAGCCTTCCATGATGATCTGGCCAGCAAGCGTCGCCGTCACCGTGGAGTTGAGGCCGGAAGCCAGCAGCGCCACCGCGAACAGGATCGAGGCGATGCCGAGGCCGAGCAGCGGCGACAGCAGCTCGAAGGCTTGGCCGATCTCGGCAACGTCTTGATGGCCGGTGTTATGGAAGGCGACCGCCGACACGATGAGGATCGAGGCGTTGACGAACAGCGCCAGCATCAGGGCGATGGTCGAGTCCGTCGTTGCCCATTTGATGGCATCGCGCTTGCCCTTGTCGGTGCGCTCATAGGCACGGGTCTGCACGATCGAGGAGTGCAGATAGAGATTGTGCGGCATGACGGTGGCGCCGATGATGCCGATGGCGATGTAGAGCATCGCCGGATTGGTGACGATTTCCGACGACGGCACGAACATGGCATGCAGGATCGAGCCGGCCGGCGGGGCGGCGACGAAGATCTGGATGGCGAAGCAGCTGAAGATGATGATCAAAAGCGCGATGACGAAGGCTTCGAGATAGCGGAAGCCCTTGTTCATCAACAGCAGCACGAGGAAGGCATCGAGCGCCGTCAGCATGGCGCCGCCGATCAGCGGAATGCCGAACAGAAGTTGCAGCGCGATCGCCGTGCCGATGACTTCGGCCAGATCGCAGGCGATGATGGCCAGTTCGCAGGCGATCCACAGCACGAAATTGACTGGACGGGGATAGTAGGCGCGGCAGGCCTGGGCGAGGTCGCGGCCGGTGGCGATGCCGAGCCGTGCCGCCAGCGCCTGCAAAAGGATCGCCATCAGGTTGGACAGCATGATGATGAACAGCAGCGTGTAGCCGAACTGCGCGCCGCCGGCGAGATCCGTCGCCCAGTTGCCCGGGTCCATATAGCCGACCGAGACCATGTAGCCGGGACCCATGAAGGCGAACAGGCGACGGAACCAGACGCCCGAGTTCGGCACGGCGATGGAGGAATTGACTTCGCGCAGGCTGGGCTGCTCGTCCTCGTCGGGCCTGGCGAACCGCCATGAGGAACGGGAGGCTGTGGCTTCGGCTTCAGACATGAAGGAGGGCTTTCCGCGGGACTGGACGATGTTGCCTCAAGCTATGCCATGGCTCAACATTATGCAATATGCTATATTTCATTGTCGTTGCTTTTAGGCGGCTGGCGGTCATCGGGTGAAACGGCAATCGGAAGCGCTGGTTGCACCTGTGGCGGAATGCAAATAAACGGCCTGAAGAATCAGAGCCCGTGCTATGAAAGCGTGGACGGGTGATAGCCTCGGGAGGAGCGCGTATTGGCGCCGAAGAACAGACCAGTCCCGCGTGAGCCGCTGCTCGACGCCGAAATTCATTCGGAGGGATTCCGGCAGCAGCGCGAAGCGCGCCGCAGCGCGCTGGTCGAGGATTATGTTGAGCTGATCGCCGATCTGATCGAGGACGGCAACGAGGCGCGCCAGGTCGACATCGCCGCACGCCTTGGCGTCGCCCAGCCGACGGTGGCCAAGATGCTGACCAGGCTGTGCGCCGACGGGCTGGTGTCGCGAAAGCCCTATCGCGGCGTTTTCCTGACCGATGCCGGCCGCAAGGTCGCCGAGGAGAGCCGCATCCGCCACCAGACGGTGGAAGCCTTTTTGCGCTCGCTCGGTGTCAGCACCGAGACGGCGCGCATCGACGCCGAGGGCATCGAGCACCATGTCAGCGCCGAGACGCTGGAAGCCTTCCGCAAGGCCATGACAGCAGTGCGCTGAGCTTCCGCCTGGATTTCCCCAGCCACCGGAACCCTCGCACGCTGAGCACGTTGGGTCTGACATCCGCGCAAGGCGAGCGGCAAGGGAGGAAGCGATGGGCGTTGAACAGGCACCGACCGCAAAGGGCAAGCAGGCTGCCGAGGGACTGAAACAGGCGGCGGCCAGGGATGAGCGCAAGACCGAAGCGGAGACCGGCCATCCGTTGAAAAAGGGCGCGGCTCGTTTCGAGGAACGTTCGAAGAGCTCCGACGGCAAGAGCGCCGGCGCCAAGCAGGAAGATTAGACGTCTGTCAGGTTGACGTCAGCTGTTCTGGGCGAACGCCGTCTGCCGGAACGTGGTGGCGGCGCTTTCAACAAACCGTTCCCTCACTCGCGGACGTCCTGCACCCAGCTGCGCGGGTGGCCGTCGACGCGGAACTGGAAGATGAAATAGGGCGGAATGCAGGTGCCTTTGCCAGCTTTCGCTTCCGCCAGATCGTCATAGCCTGCGGTGCAGATGTAGTCCTCGCGGCAGGGATGCGCCTTGTCGCAGGCTCGTAGGCCGGCGGTCTTGGTAAATTCCTTCGTGCAGAATTTGTGGTCCTTGCCCGACGCGATGCAGTCGTTGAAGCCGGTCTTGGCCAGACGCCCGCACGTTGCTTCGTCGGGAAGCTTGTCGCAGCTTGCCTTGCGCAGCATGCCACCGGGAAAGCCGCCGGTCTTCTGCTGCGGATTGTCGTAGCGCTGGCGCGCGGCGCCATAGCCGGCGAGTTTGACCAGCGGCTTCTTGTCCTTCGCGGAGTCGATGGCGCAGGCCTTGGCGGTGGCCGGCGACAGGCGGCAATACTGGTCGCTGCCCCAGCTCGACATCTTGATCTCGCCGAACTCGACGGGGTCGCCGACCACCGTGCCTGCTTCGCTGACGCAGGTGCCGAAGCCTGGATGGAAGGCGCTTTCGTGGACACCGGCGCAGCGCAGGCCCGCACCGCAGCTCCAGTCCTTGAAACTTGCATCCTCGCCGCGATAGCAGATCGAGCCCCAGCCATTGTAGAGGTCGGTGCCCTTCAGCGCCTCGGCATATCTGGCGTCCGGACGGGCGGCGAAGCTGCGCGTAAAGTCTAGCTGACTGCCGGCGGCGAACTGCTCGACGATGGCGCGGCGGCGCGGCAGGTCGGCGAAGAACACGGCCGAGCCCGGCACGAAGACGGCGTTGCGGCGCGGCTCGCTCACCGGATCTGCGCCGGTGTAGTGGAAACCGGCAATGCCACGCGTCTGATGGCAGCCGGTGCAGCTCATCTCGTTGAGCCGCAAGTTGAAGCCGGCCACCGACTTGATGGTCGAGAGTGTGTTGCCCCTGGCGACATAGTTCTTCAGCGCCTTGTCGATGTCCGCGTCGTCGACCAGCCCGTAGACGATGTTGTTCTGCGACCGGCTGAGACCGCCGGGGGCGACGGAGACGGCGCTCCTGGCCAGGAACTTTTCGTCGATCACCAGCCGGCCATGGTCGAGGTCGTAGATGTTGCGGTCGGTGAGCAGCCATTTGGCGAAGGACGGCTTGTCGGCCAGCACAATGGCGCGGTCGATCTGGTTTTCCATCTTCGCTTCATAGAAGCTGGACGCAGCCGGATCCCATTTGAAGATCTTCAGGAGATATTCGGCATGGCCGCCGAAATCGCGCCGCGTCGAGGCCGACAGCCTGAGCACCTGCATGTTGAGTTCGAGCCGCATGATCTGCGACGAATTCAGCATGGTGCCTGACAGCGGCCCTTCGTCGGAGCGCAGCCAGGCGGCAAGCTGGTCGGGTGGCAGGTCTTTTTTTCCAGCTGCCAGCCAGCGCTGGGCAACATCGGCGCAGGACACGTCAGTGGCGCTTGGCAGGTCCTTCGAGGCGCGCGCTTGTGCCTGCCTGGGTTTGGCGTTGAACACCAGGCTCATGGTCAGCGGCAGGCGCGAGGAAATGCGCTGGCCCGCCTTTCCCTTCACAGGCTTTTCCGCGACCGAATAGTGGAAACGGTAGATCAGCCGGATTTCGCCGCATTCGGTGTGGCCGAGATAGCCGCGGTCCATGCGGTTGACGACGCCGGTCAGGTCCAGCGTCGAGCCGTCGTCATCGATGTATTTCGGATTGAATTTCTGGCTGGTGTCCTTCGACTTCGCCATGGCAGCAACATAGGGGTCGGGGCTGGTCTTCGGCTCGTCGGCTATCTGCCGCTTGACTGTGTCGCGCACCGTGGCCAGCGCCGGCACCGAAAACAGGCCGCGATTGTCGACCTCGCGGGTGAGGCCGAGTGCCGGGCCCAGCAGGCGGCTGATCGACAGGCCACCACGCTCCAGCGCCTGCAAGGTGGCGGGATCGGTGACGGCAACGCTGGAATCGAGCGTGGCGGCACGGGCGGACCCGATGCCGAAACAAGTCAATGCCGTCAGCAACAGCAGGAATTGGCCGATCGTCCGCAAGCGCCCCTCGCTTCCCAGAGAAACGGACATTAACGGTCTTCGATAGTCTCGGCCATGGGGACGATTGCAACGCCGAGCCGCTCGCCGCAACGAGCTTGGCCGCAAGGCGACCCGTATGGCCAAAAAGGCCATCGAAAAATGCTGTGACTTGGCGCAACCATTGGGATAATTGTTTGTTGCCCCGGAACAACGGGGAAGTTGCTGCACGAGGAGTTGCCATGCTCTGGAAGGGCCGTCGTCAGAGTGACAATATCGAGGACGACCGCAGCGACAGCGGCGGTGGCGGACTCGGCGGCGGCGGTGGCCAGTTCCGCATTCCGATCGGCGGCCGCACCGGTGGCGGCGGCAGCATCTTCCTCGTCATCCTGGTGGTGCTGGCCGGATGGTATTTCGGCTTCGATCCGTCGACGATCCTGGGTGGCGGCGACGGCGGCCTGCTGCCGGGCGGCGGCGGCCAGATCACCGACAACAGCGGACAGGACAACGGTGCCACACCGGCCAATGACGAGATGAAGCAGTTCGTGGCCACCGTGCTGGCCGAGACCGAGGACACCTGGTCCGGCATCTTCAAATCTCAGGGCCTAACCTACGAGGATCCGAAACTGGTGCTGTTTTCCGGCCAGGTCCGCTCGGCCTGCGGCTTCGCTTCCGCGGCGGCCGGACCGTTCTATTGTCCCGGCGACCACAAGGTCTATCTCGACATGACCTTCTTCCAGCAGCTCGACCAGCAGTTCGGCGCCTCGGGCGAATTCGCCCGCGCCTATGTGATTGCGCATGAGGTCGGCCACCACGTGCAGAACCTGACCGGCATCATGTCCAAGTTCAACCAGATGCGGCAAAGCATGGGCGAGGTCGAAGCCAACCAGATGTCGGTGCGAATCGAGCTTCAGGCCGACTGCTTTGCCGGCGTGTGGGCGCATTACACCGGGCAGAAAGGCATATTGGAGCAGGGCGACATCGAGAGCGCACTGAACGCCGCCAAGCAGATCGGCGACGACACGCTGCAGAAGAAGACGCAAGGCTATGTTGTGCCGGAAAGCTTCAACCACGGCACCTCGCAGCAGCGGCAGACCTGGCTGGCGCGTGGTTACAAGAGCGGCAAGCTGTCGGAGTGCAACACGCTGAGTGGGCCGATCTGACAGACCGTTTTCGAGCTTCACCTGCCGGCGATGCTGCCGTCAGGGGGTGTCAGGATGAATAGAATCAGCCTGTTCCCACATTGTTCCTTGCGGCGGGCTCGCCTATAAGTGCGTCCGCCTGCGCCTGAGGGCGAGCAGAGGAGCTTGATCCTGCATGATCGACCCTAAAACCGCCAGACGGGGCCTTGCGCTCGTCTTCACCACGCTGCTGCTCGACATTATCGGCTTCGGCATGATCATGCCGGTGCTGCCGGCCTATCTCAGGGAATTGACCGGGGTCAGCATCAGCGGCGCGGCGATCGAAGGCGGCTGGCTGTTCTTCGTCTATGCGGCGATGCAGTTCGTCTTCGCGCCGATCATGGGCGGCTTGAGCGACCGGTTCGGGCGGCGGCCGATCCTGCTCGCATCGGTGCTGACCTTCTCCATCGACAATCTGATCTGCGCGGTCGCCTGGTCCTACCCGATGCTGTTCATCGGGCGTGTGCTGGCCGGCATTTCAGGCGCCAGCTATTCGACGACTTCAGCCTTCATCGCCGATATTTCGAATAATGAGAACCGGGCAAAGAATTTCGGCTTGCTCGGTATCGCGTTTGGCGTCGGCTTCGTCATCGGGCCGGTTCTCGGCGGGCTGCTCGGTACGTTCGGGCCGCGCGTGCCGTTCTATTTCGCCGCCGGGCTCGCCTTCGTGAATTTCCTCATTGCGTTGTTTTTCCTCCCGGAAACGCTCGATGACAAGCATCGCCGCCGCTTCGAGTGGAAACGCGCCAACCCGGTCGGCACGCTGCTCCAGATGCGCCAATATCAAGGCATCGGCTGGATCGGGCTTGTCTTCTTCCTGATGACGCTCGGGCACATGATGTATCCGGCGGTCTGGTCGTTCGTCTCCAGCTATCGCTATGGCTGGAGCGAGCAGCAGATCGGCTTCTCGCTCGGCGCCTTCGGCCTGTGCGGTGCGATCGTCATGGCGACGGTGCTGCCGCGCGTGATCCCGAGGCTTGGCGAGTGGAAGACGGCGGTCATCGGCCTGACATTCACGGCAGCCAGCGCCTTCGGCTATGCCTTCGCGTCGCAAGGCTGGATGATCTATGCGGTGATCGTCGTCGGCTGTCTGGAAGCGCTGGCCGATCCACCGCTGAGGAGCCTCGCCGCCGCCAAAGTGCCGCCATCGGCGCAAGGCGAATTGCAGGGGGCGATGACCTCGATCTTCTCGATCACCTCGATCATCACGCCGCTGCTCTATACGGCGATCTCAGCGCCGCCCGCCCGGATGCCGATCAGGTCGCACGGCTGATCGGCACCGCCGTCGATCTCGGCCTGACCAGCTTCGATCATGCCGACATCTATGGGAACTACGAGGTGGAAGCGGCCTTCGGTGCGGGATTGGCGCGCTGGGAAGGCAAGCGCGACAGCATCGAGCTGATCTCGAAATGCGATATCATGCTGAAGTCGCCAAACCGGCCGGACAACCGGCTGAAGCACTACGATACCGGTGGCGGCCATATTGTTGCGTCGGTGGAGCGGTCGCTTGCCAATCTCGGCACCGACTATATCGACCTGTTGCTGCTGCACCGGCCCGACCCGCTGACGGATGCCGACGAGACGGCGGCAGCTCTTGCCAAGCTGGTCACATCTGGCAAGGTGAGGGCGGTCGGCGTCTCCAACTTCACGCCGTCGCAGTTCGATCTGCTGGCCTCACGGTTGCCGTTCGCCCTCGCCACCAACCAGATCGAAATGTCGGTGCTGAAAACGGCCGCATTGACCGACGGCAGCCTGGACCACGCGCAGCGCCTTGCCTATGCGCCGATGATCTGGTCGCCGCTCGGGGGCGGCTCGCTGTTCACCGGCAAGGAGGGGCGAGGCGCGGGTGCGGGCAGCGCTTGCTGCGGTGGCCGCCGAGATCGGAGCCGGCGATCTGGCTGCCGTCGCGATCGCCTGGCTATTGCGCCATCCGGCCCGATTGGTGCCGGTGCTGGGTTCGATGAAGCCGGAACGGCTGGCCGCCATGGTCAAGGCGTTGGAGATCAGCCTCGACCGCCAGCAATGGTTCGCCATCCTGGAAGCCAGCGAAGGCCGGCCGGTGGCGTAGGACGAGATACTAGAGTCTTTGTTTGACGCAATTCCCGGACGGAAAACCGTTTCACACTTTTCCCGGGATTGCTCTAGGTTTCGATCCATTCGCCGGGGATATCCAGCGTCTTTGCCAGCATGGCACTGGTCTGCGGCGATGGTTTGCGACGATTGGATTCGAGGTCGGACAGGAAACCCTGGCTGACACCAATAGCAGTCGCCAAATCGGCTTGGGTCAGGTTGCGCCAATTGCGCAGCGCCTTGAGCCGGCTCGAGCCCCGCAGGATATCCATGGTCACGGCAGCGGGCAGGGGCTTTTCCGTTTTGAGCTCGGCCTTCCGTTCATCGTAGATCGCCACATCCGCAGCATCCATGGCTTCTTCAGCGGCATGCAGCAATGCCTCGTAGTCGGCCCTCGGGATGACGACCAGTTCTTCGCCGGTTGAGGTCTTGATGATTTGCGGGGCGTTCATGATGATGTCCTGTCCTATGGCCTGCTATAGGTCGTCGTTTCACGCTTGCCGATGTAGATCGCGAGAATCGTGGTGCGGTCTTCGTCGAATATGACGCGGTAGCGGCCGATACGCAGTCTATAACCGTTCCGGCCGGCAAGACGCTTTACATCTCCACGACCGCTGACGGCGTAAGTGATCAAACCTTCGGAAACCTGCTCGCGGACATCCGCCGGCAGGTTATCGAGATCGCGAGCCGCCGATACTGAAAGGATGATCGTCTTCACAACAAATAATATCGCACATTTATCGCTTTGCGTTAAGCGATATTATAGCTAACAGCCGATCCTCAAAGGATCAGGCCCGTTCGGCCAGCAATTCCTCGCCGCGCTTTTCGCGGATCAAATTGACGAAGCGGCGGAACAGGTAGTGCGAATCCTGCGGGCCGGGGGAGGCTTCGGGGTGATGCTGGACCGAGAACACCGGCCGGCCGGTCAGCGTGATGCCGCAGTTCGAACCATCGAACAGCGAGACGTGGGTTTCCTCGACGCCCGATGGCAGCGAGTCGGCATCGACGGCAAAGCCGTGGTTCATCGAGACGATCTCGACCTTGCCGGTGGTGTGGTCCTTGACCGGATGGTTGGCGCCGTGATGGCCCTGGTGCATCTTGGCGGTCTTGCCGCCCAGCGCCAGTGCCAGCATCTGGTGGCCGAGGCAGATGCCGAACACCGGGATGTCGGTCTTCAACAGATCCCGGATGACCGGCACGGCATAGTCACCGGTGGCTTCCGGGTCGCCGGGGCCATTGGAGAGAAAAATGCCGTCCGGCTGCATGGCAAGGATTTGTTCGGCGCCGGTCTTGGCCGGCACCACCGTGACCTTGGCGCCGAGGCCGGCGAGCAGGCGCAAGATGTTGCGTTTGACGCCATAATCGATGGCGACGACGTGCATTGTCGGTTCGGTCTGCTCGCCAAAGCCTTCGTTCCACACCCAGGGCGTCTCGCGCCAGACCGAGGACTGGCCCGACGTGACTTCCTTGGCGAGGTCAAGCCCGATCAGCCCCGACCATGCGGCGGCGCGGCGCTTCAGATCGTCGAGGTCGAACACGCCATCGGGCGCATGCGCGATGACGGCGTTGGGCATGCCCCTTTCACGGATCAGCGCGGTGAGCGCGCGGGTGTCGATGCCCGAAAGGGCGACGATGCCGCGCTTCTTCAGCCATTGGTCGAGACCAGCGCCGGCGCGGTAGTTGGACGGGTCGGTGACATCGGCCTTGAACACGGCGCCAACGGCGCCGGCGCGGGCGGCCGGATTGAGGTCCTCGATGTCCTCGTCATTGGTGCCGATGTTGCCGATATGCGGGAAGGTGAAGGTGACGATCTGGCCGGCATAGGACGGGTCTGTGAGGATTTCCTGGTAGCCGGTGAGTGCTGTGTTGAAGCAGACTTCGGCGACGGCGGAGCCGGTGGCGCCGAGGCCGCGACCTTCGATGACGGTGCCGTCGGCCAGCACCAGAAGGGCGGTCGGCTTTTCAGTGGTCCAGGCGGGCGTCGAGGCGGCGGTCATCTCGGCCATGGCGGCACTCCTATCGGGCTGCCCGCTGCAACCGGCCCGGCGGGCCATCTGCGCGGCAAACGGCGCGAAGCGGCGATTTTCGCGGCCTCCACGCAGTCAAATTTCCGTTCATGCAAGGCCCAGTACATAGGGGAAGGGGGCAGAGCGGTCAATGATCATGCGAAATGCCGCCATGTTTTATTTCGCCTAGCAAAATCAGTGGCTTGCCCCGGCATATCAGGGTTTGCCTTGGCTCGCCCCCGGCGCTATTGTCCGCGCCGATCGAAGGAGAATGTACCATGCGCGGCAAAATCGCCGAATCCCTGAAGAGCGCGATGAAGGCGCAGGACAAGCACCGGCTGCCGACATTGCGGCTGATCCAAGCGGCCATTCACGACCGCGACATCGCCAATCGCGGTTCGGGCAAGGAGCCGGCCAGCGATGAGGAGATCCTGCAGATCCTGGCCAAGATGGTGCAGCAGCGCGAGGAATCGGCCAAAGCCTTCGACGACGGCAAACGGCCGGAACTCGCCGCGCAGGAGCGCGGCGAGATGGAGATCATCCGCACCTTCCTGCCGACGCAGTTGGACGATGCGGCGGTGACGGCTGCGGCGCGCGAGGCGATCGCCGCGACCAGTGCGGCCAGCCAGAAGGACATGGGCAAGGTGATTGCCGCACTGAAGCAGAAATATGCCGGCCAGATGGATTTCGGCAAGGCGAGCGGCATCGTCAAGGGTCTGCTGCAGTAGGGTGCTGCTCATCTCGTCGCTTGGGTGGCCGACCGGGCGCTCCCGGAACCCAGATCCGTCCGGAAGTCCAGGAGTTGGAACTCGGATACCGCCGAGATGTTTATCCGTCATGCAATTGGAGAGATGTCATGACTGAGAACGAAACCCGCTATGAAACCGGTGCGACGAAATATCCGGCAAAGACCGATGCCGACGCTTCCGATGAATTCTCCCAGGATGCGGCCGCCAACAAGAAGCCCGCCGGCGGCATCGGGCTCACCCGCCGGGTGGGCGAAGTGGAAGACCGAACCCGCCAGTCGGACGGACAAAACCCGCCAAGGCAAGGCACGCCGAGCGCCGCAACCGAAAAGACGTCCGGGGCCGGCCCCGCTATCGCGGAGCGTTCAAAGGACGCCAAGGCTCCGAAGAGCGGCCGCCAGCCTGGAGCGTATGTCAAGAAGTGATCGCTGGACGGGACCCGAGGTCCTAGCATTGCACGGCCGGTCATTAACGACCGATTTACACTTGCGCCTTTCGCGACTGGTTGGTCGGTATCTGTCCGGGCCTCCTCGGCTACAATGCACGGCGCAATGCCGGCGCTTCCTGCTGGATATGATCCCACAGCCGGTTGGCGATCGGCCCATGCGGCCGGTCGCGGCGCCGCGCCACCACCAGTTCGTCGGTGCGGCCCGGCAGATGGCGGCCGGCAATGGATTGCAGGCGCCCGTCATGCAGTTCTTCCTCGATCAGGAAGCGGGGCAGGTGGCCCCAGCCAAGGCCCTGCAGGATTATCTCCTTCTTCATGCCCTGGTCGGCGACGAGGCATTGCGGCGCGCCTTCGATCAGCGAATAGTTTTGTTGTGGCGAATGGCGGGCGCTGTCGCGCATGACGCATTGGGTGAGTGCCTGCATCTGGTCCAGGGTGATCGGCTGCTCGATACGCTCGGGCAGAAAGCCCGGCGCCACCACGGGAATGAAGGACACCTTGCACAGATCGACCCATTCCACCCGCGCATCGCCCTTGTCGACCCAGTGCAGGATCAGATCGGCTTCGTCATCGAATAGACGCTCCCATGGGCCGCCGACCGCTTCGAAATGCAGATGCAGGCGGGTGCCGGGGCACTGTGCGAAGAACCGCCCGAGCATGCCCAGCACATGCGGGCGCGGGCACAGGTCGCCTATCACCACGTGGATCTCGCTTTCCTCACCCATCGCCAACTGGGCGGCATGGACGCGCAAACCATCCAGCTCGCGCAGCAGCGATAGCGCTCGGCGGTGGAACGACAGCCCTGCCTCGGTCGCACGCACGCGATAGCCGCTGCGGTCCAGGAGGCAAAGGTCGAGCTGTCGCTCCAGCTTGGCGACGGCAGCGAACACCGCCGGATGCGAGCGATGCAGCACGGCCGCCGCAGGCTGAAAGCCGCCGGTGCGAATCACCGCATCGAAGCATTGAAGGTCGTGGAGAGTAAATTCGGTCATGTCGGTTTTTATTACAAAGATTGTCCCATCTTTGTAATATCAACAAAATTATCCCTCGGCTACGTTTGGCCTCATTCAAACGTTCCAGAAGGAATTTTCATCATGAACAAGCTGAATTTCGTCACGACGGGCGACGGCACGCGCATCGCCTACCGCTTCGACGGCGAGGCAAGCAAGCCGGTGCTGGTGCTATCGAATTCCATCGGCACCACGCTGCACATGTGGGACAGGCAGGTTGGCGAGTTGTCGAAGCATTTCCGTATCCTGCGCTACGATTTTCGCGGCCATGGCGGATCGAGCGTTCCTGTCGGCGCCTACTCGCTCGACCGGCTTGGCCGCGACGTCATCGAACTGCTCGACGCGCTCGACCTGCAACGCGTACATTTCCTTGGCCTGTCGCTTGGCGGGTTCGTCGCGCAGTGGCTCGGCATCCACGCGCCCGAGCGGATCGACCGGCTGATCCTGAGCAACACCTCGTCTCATCTCTCGCCGGCAAGCTATTTCGACGAGCGGATTGCCGCGGTGCGGCAGGCACCGGACATGTCGGAAACCGCCGAGACGTTCCTGAGCAACTGGTTCCCCGCGTCGATGGTTGCCGCCAACGAGCCCGTGGTCGAAGAGTTTCGCACCATGCTGCTGGCTATCGACCGGCAAGGCCTGGCGGGCCTGTTCGCGGCGGTTCGCGACGCCGATCTTCGCCGTACCGTAGCACTGATACCGCGACCGACGCTGGTGATCGCCGGTCGGCACGACACGGTGACAGCAGCCAGCCACGGCGAGATGATTGCCGCGGCGGTGCCCGGCGCGAAGCTGGTCGTGCTGCCCGCGGTCCATCTGTCGAACATTGAGTATCCGGCAGAGTTCATCCAGGCTGTGGTCGATTTCCTGCGCTGAGCTGGAGCGCGACGGAAAGGCGTCCGGCGCCAGTCCGGTGGTCGCCGAACGTTCGAAGGAGGCCATGGTTCAGAAGAGGGGCGGCGGCCTCGGTCAACGTGAGCGCCTAAGCCGAACCGAGCCCATCTGGCGAAAAGCGTCTTCAACGCTTTTCGGAACGATCCCGTCACCTTGCCATTATCAGCACGAGGGCAGGCTCGGACCCGACCTTAGAGGTGGCCGGTGACTTTCGAGCGCCAACACGAACACGCCGGAGGAAGCGATGACTGGACGCAAAACCCACGATCAACAAATTCGCATCATTGAAGAGCGGGAAAACACAAAGAACGCCGGCAAGGATTTCGATTCAGAGGCGGATCTGAAACGATCAGCGGCGGAACGCGAAGCGCTGCGCAAGGGATCGGACATGAGAACCGACACACCGGACCTCGTCGATCCGGACGACCGCAACATCCTTCGCGGCAAAAATCAGGAAAGCGTCCATCACAAAAACCGTCCTGACGACTAGATGAGCACCGATCCTGGAACATTTGTCATAGATTGGAGGCAGCCCATGGCACGCGGGAGCAAGAAACACATCGGAGCAGGTTCGCAGGGAAAGGGTTCCGGGACAGGCGCCATGACCGTAACGCCAAAGGACAAGCTCGAAGAAAACAAGGTTCTGTCCAATCGCGACAAGGCACAGCATTCCAAAGAACGCGGTTTGGACTCCAGGCAGGTCGCGACAGAGCAGCATCAGGATCATGCCGCCAACCGTTTACGGGACTGACGCCCTGCTGGACGCCAGCCTCGGCGCGCCGCTCGGAGGCCGTCAGAGTCGTTGCCGTCGCTATTTGACGCCGAGGCTCTCGGGCCAGAGCGCCTGGATTTCCTTCGGCAGCGCATCGCGCACCTTGGCCGACTGGCCCAGATCAATATGCCGTGCAAGAACTCGGAACACCGAGCGTGCCGCCTCCTCGGGATCGACGGGGCGGATCGATTTCAATTCCTCGCCGATGTGCTGCGAGAAGTTTTCAAGGGAGCGCGTTTTGTCCGGCTCGGCTGCGGGCCGGTAGTGGTCGTAATAGGCGCCGCGCACCAGGATCGGCAGTTCCGCCCCAAGTTTGGCCGCAAGCCCGATCTGCAGCCTGTCCCTTACGGTCCGTAAGACCGCGCCCAATATGTGCCATGCAATCCGCCGATCCGGACCATGATCGTCCATGATCTCGTCGAGCCAAATGTTGGTCGTCTGCAGCGTCCTGTCAAAAACATCCAAACCGGTAGCGCTCATCATCGCCTCCTCATCAAATTCATGTCTGGTTTCGAAACGATGCTTGGGGACAATCGTTTCGCTATCTGTCTACAAAATTGGCTCGGTCTGTGATCCGGCTCTGCTCCGGGATCACGGAACCGCTCTTGGTTGCGCTGGAACCCCTTCCGAAGCAGTTCGTTCCTTGGGTGGGCGGCTTTGAGGAGTTGATTGGGTGGGGGGAGCGCGTCCCGCAACAGGTTTTTTGCGATGCCTGCAAGGAAGACAAAAACCGATGAAGGCGAGAACCGGCAGCAACTCCTGCAGATGATGACCACGGAGCATTTGGTGCTGGGGACCGCCAGGGCGGCGACGATTCAGGAGGCGAATCAGCGCGCAAATTTGTTCCTGACTTCGGTATCCAGCGCCACGATCGCCCTTGCCTTCGTCGCCCAGGTGACAAGGATGGGGCTTCCTTTCATGCTGTTCAGCCTGATCCTGTTGCCATGCCTCTACTTCATCGGGCTGGTGACATTCGTCAGGGCTGTGCAGGTGGCCATCGAAGACATGGTCCACGCCCGCGGCATGGCACGCATCAGGCACTACTACACCGAGCTTACTCCCTCGATGGCGCGCTATCTGGTTCACTCCACTCATGACAACCAAACGGCTCTGCTGGCCGATGTCGGCCTCAAGCCAAGGCCCTGGCAAGCGTTCGCCGGAACCGCAGGAATGGTGAATGTCGTCAACGGTGCCATCGCCGGTGTCTTTGCCGGCGTGATGCTCAAGGTTGTCATTGGCTCGACAGTCAGTCTTGCCGTGACTGTTGGCATTCTAGCCTTTGCGGTGAGCAATTGGTGCCTCTGGCAACATCACACGCGCAGTTGGGCAAGCGCGGAGCACAAGCTGAAGGTGCTGTTTCCGAACCTGCCGGACAGCGACGGCGAGGCGCGGATCGGATAACCCGTTCGAGAGGGACTGCAGAAGCACCAACTCGCTAGGCGGAAACCTCAAGCACGATCTTGCCACGCACATGCTCATTTTCCAGCCGTTCTTCCGCTTTGGCGACCTCTCCAAGAGGGTAGGTGGCTAGCACGAAGGGGGTGACCTTGCCGGCGTCGATGAGGCGGCCGATCTCGGCAAGGTGCGCCGCATTCGGCTCGGCCAGATAGGAGACGCCACGCGCCCGACGCAAGTTTGCCTTTTCCTGCGACGGTTGGGAAAGAGTGGAAACGAGCGTCCCGCCTGGCTTGAGCACATCCCAGGAACGGTCCTGCGTGTCGCCCGCGATAAGGTCGAACACCAGGTCGACCGCATTGACGACCTCTTCGAAACGCTGATTCTTGTAGTCGACCGTCTGATCGGCGCCAAGCTCACGCACGAAAACGACGTCCTCGGCGGAAACGGTTGTCGCGACGAACGCGCCCGCGGCCTTGGCCAGTTGGATCGCCAGATGACCGACGCCGCCGGCGCCGCCATGGATGAGAACCCGTTGCCCGGATTTGAGGCCGCCATGGTCGAAAAGGCCCTGCCATGCAGTGATGCCGGCAAGCGGCACCGCCGCGGCTTCGACATGGCTTAGACGATCCGGTTTCGCAGCCGCCTCCGTCGCCTTGACCACGACATATTCGGCATTGCCGCCCCGGTCATGACCAAGCATCGCAAATAACGGGTCGCCCTTCTTCAACGTATGCGCCCGCGTACCGCATATTTCCACCGTGCCGGACACGTCGCGCCCGAGCGTGATCGGCAGGGTTTCGCTCACCGACCCTTCGCGGGTCTTGTAGTCGATCGGATTGACGCTTGCGGCGCGGACCCTGAGCACAACCTCGTCGTCAAGCGGCTGAGGCGAGGGGACTTGATCGATCGAAAGGACCTCAGGTCCGCCAAAGCGTGGATGCGGACTGCTTTCATGTCGGCATACCTCCTATTGTTTGGCTGTCGGCGACGGTGTCTGCATGTCGTCAGCGGCTGTGCAGCCCAGGTTGCGGAGGCAGCCACACCGGCTTCCCAGCCGGGCAACGCCGCCGCAAGGACGGCATCCTGCTAGGCCGTAGACTGCGTCGGCGGGTTCTGATTCATATGGCGGCAAGGCTGCAACCAGACTTGCTGGCCTTCTAACTGGGTAGCAGGCCGTTGGTTCCAACCACCACAATCGGCTGAACGTGGTGCCGGAAATTCTTTCCTCGGCCAGAGCATTCAGCCAGTCTTGATCCATCCGGCCTTATGCACACAGCTGTTTCGAGTTGCGACATCGAGGAGGAGAGGCGGGGCACCGGAGCTACCGGCGCGCTGGCCTGGAGATCGGATTGAATCATTGATGGTGGGTCGCAGGGCTGCCGATCAATGCGGTTCGCACGCCGAACATAAAGCGGCGCGGCGGTGCGATGCGGACTTCAAGACGCTTCGCAGATCGGCAGCGGCTGCGGCGGCGGTGCCGGGTGATCCTTCCTGTATTGGGCGATGATCGGCTCGAGGGTCTTTCGCGGCCAGAATTTAGGTGTGCCGATTTCCTTTAGGCAGGACGCGTTCCAGTAGGCGCCCGGCTGTGAATGGTTGGCTGCGACCGCGGCGATGTCGCGCGATTCCGGGTAGATATAGAGCGTCGTCGGATTGTCCTTGACCATCGGGATAATCTGCTGCGCATCCGCCGGCGACCAGCTGGTGCAGCCATTGCTGCGGCCGCCGGCATAGTCGACCAGTTTGCCGAACGGCACGAAGCCGTCATGGTCGGCATGCGAACTTTTCGGGTTTTTGCGCAGGCATAGGCCGTGCAGCACCTGGGCGGCATGGCCGCCGATCACCCGCTGCCTGGCGTTCGCGGCCTCGCCTTCGCCGTCGAACTGGATGAAGGTGCGCTGGAAAACCGCGTCCTGTTTCGCAGCGGTGCGGTAATAGCCCTTGAACGAGGTTTTTGCCTCGCGGGTGATATAGCCGCCGCCGGCCGTCAACGACGAATCCATCGCATTGCCGAAATTCTTCGCGCACCGCTTGCTGTTCGAAAAATCGACAACGCCTTTCAAATTCCGGCCGCTGCCATGACCCGACGAAATCGCGCGAAACGACTGGCTGGCTTCGCAGATGACGTAATAGCGGCGCCCCAGAACGCCATCGCCCAGATCGCTGGGGCGCGTCGCATCCATGGCGAAGTAGCAGGGGTTCTTGACTGCACCTTGCGCGACCTTCTTCCGGTAAAGCGCGCGGGCTCGTTCGAGGACAATTTGTGAGATCTGGCCGTCGCTGTTGCCGATGTGAGCCTGCAGCCAGGCCGGAACGTCAGATGGTGCGGCAAAGGATCGAGCCGACATCGTCAAGGCAATGGCGGCGACGAGGAGGCTGAGGATCGGGACGATACCCAGAGGGACGAATCTCAACCGCACCGGATCAACTCCTGCCAAAGCCGTTTCCTTGCGGTGTTGCCGCCGGGAATCGATCATAAAGGGTCTCGCATTATCAGGCGAAACACATCTTGTTTAGCGCACCCTTTGTTAACGCGTGCCCTCCGCAAGTCCGCACGAAGAGCCATGAAGGAGATCGACGCGCGCAAATGCTCCTACGCCGGGATGCTGGCTCGAGGCTTGCAGCGGGCTCCCCGCATCTTTGAATGTCTGCGATTTTCGATACGCAGGGATTGAGCTATCATCTGATTCTGGCGCAGCCCACGCCTCCTCCCTCCGCCGGGAAAGCATCGTTCATGCAGGGCACTCTCATCACCGAACCGACTGTTCGAGCGCCAGGCATAAGGAGGGATTGCGGAAACTGCTCGCACCAGGAGGTTTTGCAATGAAGCTGTCCGCGCCCGTTTACCATCTGAAGCGTCAAGCCAGGCTGTTGTCCCGCGAGGCCAAAATTCCGCTCCACGAAGCGCTTGATCGTGTTGCAGCACAGGAAGGCTTCGCCAGCTGGAGTCTGCTTGCAGCCAAGGCAGCCGAGGCGGCGCCTGCCGGCATACTGTTTGCGCAACTTGCGCCCGGCGATCTTGTTCTGGTGGGTGCACGACCCGGCCACGGCAAGACGCTGATGTGCCTCGAACTCGCGGTCGAAGCCATGAAATCAGGCCATCGCGGTGTGTTCTTCACGCTGGAGTATACGCAGCGGGATGTGCTGGGCCGGTTTCGCGCCATCGGGGCGGACCCTGCACGGTTCAACGACCGGTTCGTGTTCGACAATTCCGACGCCATCAGCGCCGACTACATCGTCAGAACGCTGGCGGCGGCGGCGCGCGGTACGCTGGTGGTCATAGACTATCTGCAACTGCTCGATCAGAAGCGGGAAAACCCGGACCTGATGGCGCAAGTCCGCACGCTGAAGGCCTTTGCCCGCGACAGGGGATTGATCCTCGTTTTCATCTCGCAGATCGATCGCTCATACGATCCGGCGAGGAAGCCGGTTCCCGATATCAGCGACGTGCGGTTACCAAACCCTCTGGACCTGTCGCTGTTCGACAAGACCTGCTTCCTGAACAAGGGCGAAATCCGGTTCCACGCGGCAGGCTGACGATCCGGTCAGCCAGCCTTCATTGGGCCGCTGCCGGTAGATTCAGAGGCTGTGCAACCGATGCCGAACTGTGCTGCGCGCGCAATGCTTCGGCCGCCTGGCGAACCACTTCGGATATAAGCAGCAGCTGTTTGGCGATCGGGCTTGTCTTGCGCCAGATCATGCCGATCGTCCGCGATGGTTGGGGATTGGCGAAGTGGGCGATAGAGACTGCCGCGGAGCGCGTCTCCACCGGCACGGCCATTTCGGGGATCAAGGTGACGCCGACGCCGGCGCCGACCATCTGCACCAGGGTCGACAGCGAGCTGCCGTCCAGCAACTCGCGCGGCCGTGCCGAATGCATGTTGCAGAACGACAGCGCCTGATCGCGAAAACAATGGCCCTCCTCGAGCAGGAGCAGCCGCATCTCGCGCAGCATTTCGCGGTTGGGCACCGGCTTTCCCTCATCCTCGCCGGGCCGGACCAGCACGAAGTTCTCGGCAAACAGCACGATTTCCGTCAGCGAGGGTTCCGACACCGGCAAGGCAACGATGGCCGCATCGAGCCGGCCGTCGGCCAGTTCCTGGATCAGCTTCTGCGTCTGCGTTTCGCGCACGTGGATATCGAGCCCGTCATGCATGCGGGCGAGGTTGCCGATGATGGCAGGCAGAAGATAGGGTGCGATCGTCGGGATCACGCCGATGCGCAACCGTCCCACCAGCCGGTCGCGCGAGGCGCGGGCCAGATCCGTCAGCTCGTCCACCGAGCGCAGGATGTCGCGGACGCGCAAGGCGAATTCCTCGCCGAAATTGGTCAGCCGGACCTGGCGTGGGCCTCTTTGGAAAAGCGCCGTGCCAAGCGTTTCCTCCAACTCCCGGATCTGCACCGAGATGGCGGGCTGCGAGATGGCGCAGGCATCCGCCGCGCGTCCGAAATGGTTGTGCCGCGCCAGTGCCTCGAAATAACGCAACTGCTTCAGCGTCAGGTTTGTCATAATGTCATCTTATCGCTGTAATCAGGAAATCCAACTTAAATTAATCAGACGGCTTTGCTATACGAGTCGCAACGAAGATGAGGAGCAGCCGGGACCGCCTGGTGAGGCGCATGCCCGCAGCAACAGGACATCCAACATATTCGGTCGCGTATCGGGCATATGGTCATTGCGCCAGCCATGAAACGGACCGCCTCCAGGGACATTTCTATGTCCCTGTCACGCAGCAGTTGAACAGCTCAACACAGCCACGATCGGAGAAGAACATGGACGCACAGACCGATGATCCCAGCGCCGGCAAATGCCCCGTTGCACACGGATCCTCCAGCAGGAGCAACCGTGACTGGTGGCCCAACCAACTCGATCTTGGCGTTCTCCATCAGCAATCGAACCTTTCGGATCCGATGGGCGAAGAGTTCGACTATGCCGAGGAATTCAAGTCGCTCGATCTCGATGCGGTGATCAAGGACCTGCACCAGGTGATGACGGATTCGCAGGATTGGTGGCCGGCCGACTTCGGCCATTACGGGCCACTGTTCATCCGCATGGCCTGGCACAGTGCCGGCACTTACCGCATCGGCGATGGCCGTGGCGGCGCCGGGGCAGGCCAGCAGCGTTTTGCTCCGCTCAACAGCTGGCCGGACAATGCCAATCTCGACAAGGCGCGCCGGCTGCTGTGGCCGGTCAAGCAGAAATATGGGCGCAAGATCTCCTGGGCCGACCTGCTGATCCTCACCGGCAACGTCGCGCTGGAATCGATGGGTTTCAAGACCTTCGGCTTCGCCGGCGGCCGCGCTGACGTCTGGGAGCCCGAGCAGGACGTCGACTGGGGTTCGGAAACCAAGTGGCTCGACGACAAGCGCTATTCCGGCGACCGTGAACTTCGCGGCCATCTCGGCGCCGTGCAGATGGGGTTGATCTACGTCAATCCGGAAGGGCCGAACGGCACGCCGGATCCGCTGGCCTCGGCCCGCGACATTCGCGAGACCTTCGCCCGCATGGCCATGAATGACGAGGAGACCGTGGCGCTGATCGCCGGTGGTCACACCTTCGGCAAGACGCACGGTGCCGGCGATGCGTCGTTGGTTGGCGCGGAGCCAGAGGGCTCGAGCATCGAGGCGCAAGGCCTCGGCTGGTCGAGCAAGCATGCTTCCGGCATTGCCGGCGACGCCATCACCTCGGGCCTCGAAGTGACCTGGACCACGACGCCGACCAAGTGGAGCAACAATTTCTTCGACAATCTGTTCGGCTTCGACTGGGAACTGACCAAGAGCCCGGCCGGCGCCCATCAGTGGACGCCAAGGGGTGGCGCCGGGGCCGGCACCGTTCCGGATGCGCACGATCCGTCAAAGCGCCGCGCGCCGGCGATGCTGACCACCGATCTCGCGCTGCGGGTAGATCCTGCCTACGAAAAGGTGTCGCGGCGCTTCCACGAGCATCCGGAGCAGTTCGCCGACGCCTTCGCCCGCGCCTGGTACAAGCTGACCCATCGCGACATGGGTCCGGTCGCCCGCTATCTCGGCCCGCTCGTGCCGAAGGAAGAGCTGATCTGGCAGGACCCGATCCCGGCGGTCGACCATGAACTGGTCGGCGAGCAGGACATCGCCTCGCTGAAGGCGAAGATCCTGGCATCGGGCCTGTCGGTTTCCGAGCTGGTTTCGACCGCCTGGGCTTCGGCCTCGACGTTCCGCAATTCCGACAAGCGCGGTGGCGCCAACGGTGCACGTATCCGACTGGCGCCGCAGAAGGATTGGGACGTCAACCAGCCGGCGGAACTGTCGAAGGTGCTGGCGAAGCTGGAAGCCATCCAGAAGGAGTTCAACGCGGCACAGACCGGCGCGAAAAAGATCTCGCTGGCCGACCTCATCGTTCTCGGCGGCGTTGCCGCGGTCGAGAAAGCCGCGAAGGACGGAGGCCATGAGGTGAAGGTGCCGTTCACGCCAGGCCGCATGGACGCCTCGCAGGAGCAAACGGACGTGCATTCCTTTGCCGCGCTCGAGCCAAAGGTCGACGGCTTCCGCAATTACGTCAGGGGCAAGCAGCCGATGTCGGTCGAGGCCATGCTGGTCGACCGGGCGCAGTTGCTGGCGTTGACCGCGCCGGAATTGACGGTGCTGGTCGGCGGTCTGCGCGTGCTCGGCGCCAATACCGGCGGATCGAAGCACGGCGTGTTCACCGACAGGCCGGGCACTTTGACCAACGACTTCTTCGTCAATCTGCTCAGCATGAACACGGTCTGGGATCCGGCCGCCGGCTCTGTTCCGGGTTCGGAAGAGGTGTACGAGGCGCGCGACCGCAAGACCAAGGCGGTCAGGTGGACCGGCACCCGTGCCGATCTGATCTTCGGCTCGCACGCCCAGTTGCGTGCGCTTGCCGAGGTCTATGGCTCCGCGGATGCAAGCCAGAAATTCGCCAGGGATTTCGTGGCGGCATGGACCAAGGTGATGAACGCCGACCGCTTCGACATCGCCTGACTTCGCATAAGGGTACTCCCGCGCGCCTGCGCCGGAGCTCCAGTCCTCCCAAGGACATAAGATCGGGGCCGCGTTTCCAGCGATGGAAACGCGGCCTTGTCGTAAGAGGCTGCTCCTTGGTGGACCGTGCCTTGCCGGGCAATGCTGCTATTTATCGGCGTAGCGTCTCCGCCGGTGCACCATGATCGAAATCGTCAAACCCGCGCTTGAACATCTGCCATCCTACAAGGTGGCGCTCGAGCGCGGCTGGTCACCGGACAATGTGCGGCTGATGGAAGCGACGCGCGAGCAGCTCGCGGCCATCGAAAAGGATCCCGTGGCCTTTCTTGCCGACCTCGACAATCCCCAGGCCAAGGGCGGCCCGATCAGCTTGCCCGACGGCAAAAAAGTGCCGCGCCTGCCGGGCTTCCGCCGCTGGATCTGGGATGGCGAGGCGTCGGGCTCGATCGGCTTTCGCTGGCAGAAGGGCACGGCGGAACTGCCGCCGCATGTGCTCGGCCATATGGGCTATTCGGTGGTGCCGTGGAAGCGGCGGCGCGGCTACGCCACCGAGGCGCTGCGGCTGATGCTGGACGAGGCGAGGGCGGTCGGCCTGGCTCACGTCGAGATCACCGCCAAGCCGGGCAATCCGGCCTCGCACAAGGTGATCCTGGCCAATGACGGCAAGCTCGTCGAACGCTTCTTCGAGGACGCCGCCTATGGCGGGGCGGAAAGCTTGCGGTTCCGGATCGAGCTGTAGGATGTGTCTCAACCATGCTCATCGGCGCACAGCGCATGATCCGACAGCGCGCGGATGACGTAGCAGTCGCCGACCGTCTGGCCATTGCAGCACGTGGCGATGCGTTCGAGCTCGGCCTCGAGTCGCTTCAACTGGGCAATCTTTTCCCGCACCGAGATCAGTTGCTCCTCGGCGATCTTGTCGGCGTGGCCGCAGGGCTGCTCGGGGTGGCCGCTCAAGTCGATCAGGGAGCGGATGTCGTCAACGGCGAAGCCGAGGTCGCGGGCGTGGCGGATGAAGGCCAGCCGCTCCAGCTCCTGCCTGGAATAGCGGCGCTGGTTGCCTTCCGAACGCTCGGGTGCGGCGACAAGGCCCATCTGCTCATAATAGCGGATTGTCGGCACCTTGACCCCGGTGCGACGCGAGAGATCACCGATCGAAAACATGAAATTTTCCCCTTGAAGCTCTAGTAACTAGAGCAATTATAGTGCCTGACATCAGCATTCAAGACCCATGCGGCGACGCCGCGCGGGCAAGACAGGCAGGTAATGTGATGACGACGCCGCTCAAGCAGGAAACGATCGGGCAGACACGGTTCAAGATCGGCGGCATTGACTGCGCCTCCTGCGCGGCCAAGATCGATACGGCGGTGCGTCGTCTCGACGGCGTCGCCGATGTCTCGGTTTCGGTGACCGGCGCCAGCATGACGGTCAGCCACAGCGGTTGGCTCAACGACGACAAGGTGCTGCGGCAGGTGGCGCGGCTGGGCTACGGCATCGTCAAGGCGGAAGGCGGGGCCGATGGGCGTGCTTCAGTGGCCAAGGATCATGATCATGCTGATCATGATCACAGCGATGCGGCGCCGGGGCAGGCGTGGTGGCGCTCCCGCCGTGCTGTGCTGACGCTGGCCTGCGCGGCAGCGCTTCTCGCCGCCTACGGCATCGGCCATCTTCTTCCTGCGGCCGAGCGCTGGGTCTTCCTTGCCGCCCTGCTGGTCGGCCTGGTGCCGATCGCACGGCGAGCGCTGATGGCGGCATTGGCCGGCACGCCGTTCTCGATCGAGATGCTGATGACCATCGCGGCGATAGGCGCCGTGATGATCGGGGCTACGGAAGAAGCCGCCGCCGTGGTGGTGCTGTTCCTGATCGGTGAACTTCTGGAAGGTGTCGCAGCCGGCCGGGCGCGGGCGAGCATCCAGAGACTTGCCGATCTGGTGCCGAAGACGGCCTTGGTCGAACGCGCGAGCGGCACATCGGAAGTTCCTGCCGAACGGCTCGGCGTCGGCGACATCATCCTGGTGCGGCCGGGCGACCGCATTCCGGCCGATGGCGAGATCATCGAGGGGTCGAGCGAAATCGACGAGGCGCCGGTGACCGGCGAGAGCACGCCCAAGCGCAAGGGCACTGGAGAGCCCGTCTTCGCCGGTACCGTCAGCACCGACGGCGTGCTCAGGGTTCGCGTGACGGCTGCCGCGTCTGACAACACCATCGCCCGGGTCGTGCGGCTTGTGGAGGAGGCCCAGGAAGCCAAGGCTCCGACTGAACGCTTCATCGACCGCTTCTCAAGATACTACACCCCGGCGGTGCTGGCGGTCGGCGCGCTGGTTGCCCTGTTGCCGCCGCTGCTCATTGGCGGCGACTGGAACGAATGGATCTACAAGGGCTTGGCGATCCTGCTGATCGGTTGCCCCTGCGCGCTCGTCATCTCGACGCCGGCAGCAATCGCCGCTGGCCTTGCGACCGGCGCGCGGGGTGGCCTGTTGATGAAAGGTGGTGCGGTGCTGGAAGGGTTTCGCCGGATCACGGCGGTGGCCTTCGACAAGACCGGCACGCTGACCGCGGGCAGGCCCGTGGTGACCGACATCATGGCCTATGGCCGCGATGAACGCACCGTGCTGGCGCTGGCGGCAGCGCTCGAGCAGGGTTCCAGCCATCCGCTGGCCATGGCGATCCTCGACAGGGCCAAGGCTGATGGTGCGCCGGTGCCGCCGGCTCTGGCGGCGAAGGCGATCTCGGGCAAAGGTGTCGAGGGCAGCGTCGGTGGCGTCGCCGTCTTCCTCGGCTCCGGTCCGGCGGCGGGCGAACGCGCCGACATGACGCAAGTGCAGCGCCTTGCCGTCGACAGCCTCAACGGGCAGGGCAAGACCGTCTCGGTGCTGGTCGCCGACGGCGTGGTGGCAGGGCTGATCGCCCTGCGTGACGAGCCGCGACCGGATGCGGCGGTCGGCATTGCGGCGCTGAAGGCCGAAGGCATCCGCACGATCATGCTGACCGGCGACAATCGCCGCACGGCCGAAGCCATTGCCGCTTCGCTCGGCATCGAGGCGCGGGCGGAGCTGTTGCCTCAGGACAAGCAGCGCATCATCGGCGAATTGCAGCGCGAAGGGCTGAAGGTCGCCAAGGTCGGCGACGGCATCAACGACGCACCGGCGCTCGCCGCCGCCGACATCGGAATCGCCATGGGCGGCGGCACCGATGTGGCGCTGGAGACCTCGGATGCGGCAATCCTGCGTGGCCGCATCACGGACGTCATGCGGATGGTGAGGCTGTCGCGGGCGGTGATGGCCAATATCAGCCAAAACATCAGTGTGGCGCTCGGGCTGAAAGCGGTGTTCCTGGTCACCACCATTGCCGGCATCACCGGCCTGTGGCCGGCGATTCTGGCCGACACCGGCGCCACCGTGCTGGTCACCGCCAACGCCATGCGCCTGCTGCGCTGGCGCGGGTGAAGTGGTCTATTCCGCCGGAGCCGTCAGCGGCGGCGTGGCGTTGCTGCGCCCTTCCCAGACATAAGATGCCAGCGCCACCGCGACGGCGACCAGCATGGCGATGGCGCCCAGCAGCGGCAGGCTGCGGTAGCCATAGCCGCTGTTCAGCATCGCGGCGCCCAACGACGCGGCCAGCGCGATGCCGACATTGAAGCCGGACGGAATGAGCGACGAGGCGAGGTTCGAGGCGTCCGCCGTCCAGGCCAGGATGCGGGTCTGGATCGGTGTGCCGATGGCGAAGTTGAGGCCGCCCCAGACGACGATCGCCACAACCATCGGCAAGGGATAGGGGCTGACGGCGTAGATGACGGCCAGCGTCACCGCCTGCAGGGCCAGCATGGTGATCAATGACGGCATCAGCTTCCAGTCGGAGAGCTTGCCGCCGAGGAAGACGCCGAGCGTTGCGCCAACGCCATTGAGCAGCAGCACCCACGGCACCAGGTTCTCGTCGAGCCCGGTGACCTCCAGCAGTGTCGGGGTGATGTAGGTGAACAGGCCGAACTGGCCGATCATCAGCATCAGCATCAGGATCAGCGAGGTCCAGACCTGCTGGCGGGCCAGCACACGGACCTCGCGGGCGAAACCGGCGGGCCTGACCGACGATCCGGTGGTGCGCGGCAACAGGGCTGCCACGGCAAGCGTTGCCGCCACGCCCAGCGCGCACATCACCCAGAAGGTCGCACGCCAGCCCCAGATGTTGCCGATCGCGGTGCCCGCCGGCACGCCGATGACGTTGGAGACGGTGAGGCCGGACAGGATGACGGCGACAGCCATGCCGCGCTGGTCCTCGCGCACGAGACCGACGGCGACGACCATGGCGACGCCGAAATAGGCGCCATGCGCGACCGCCACGGCAATGCGCAACAGAAGCATCGAGGTGAAGTCGGGCGCCAGCGCGCAAGCCGCCTGGCCGATGGTGAAGGCGATGGCGAGGCCGAGCAGCAGGCTCTTGCGTGACAGCGACTTGGTGGCGAGCGCCAGCAGCGGGCCGCCGATGGCGATGCCGCCTGCATAGCCGGAGACGAGGTAGCCGGCCGAGGGGACCGAAACGCCAAGACCTTGCGCCACCTGCGGCAGCACGCCGGCAATGACGAATTCGGTGGTGCCGAAGGCAAAAGCGGCAATGAACAGGGCTATGAGCGGAAGCGACATGGCAAGGCCTTAGCTGGAACGGCCTCAAACCACGGATGGGCTTTGCGGGCAATGAAGAAATTTTTGTCGCGAGTTTAGGTTTTCTTCAGTGGGCGAGGCGGTGAAGCGCCAATCTCCCCCACGAGGGGGGAGCTCGGCTGCTTCTCAGCTCGCCTTCAACCGCGACCCAGTGAGCAGACCGCGCTCTTCGAGCACCGGATAGGCCATCGAGGCCAGCAGCGAATTGATCTGCTTCAGGTCGCGGATGGTGTCGAGATGGATCGAGCTGGTCTCGACGCTCTTGGCGGTGCCGTCGCGCAGCCGCACGAAATGGCTGGCGCTGGTTTCCTTCTCGCGGTCACGCAGCTGGTCCTTTTCCAGCACCAACTGGCGGGCAGTCTCGGGATCGCGCGACACCAGCACATTGAAGGCAAGCCGCGCATTGGCCAGCACCGAGCCATGGAAGGCGCACAGCTCGCTCCAGCCCTCGTCGGTGAATTCCAGCCCGCGCTCGAACTTCTTCTTCACATGCACCAGCATGTTGCGCACGATGATGTCGCCGACCTGCTCCAGCTTGACGCAGGCGCCGATCAGCTCCTGGCAGCGCAGCGCCTCGTCTTCGGTCAGCGGATTCCTGGTCAACTTGGCGAGGTAGAGCTTGATCGCCGCGTGCCTGCGGTCGACGCGGTCGTCGAGTGCGGCCAGCGCTTTGATCTTGTCGGCATCGGCACTTTCATAGAGCTCGATGATGCGCTTGAGCATGATCTCTATCGTCTCGCAGACCCGCACCACCTCGCGGGTGGCATTGGCCAGCGCCTGGCTCGGCACGTCGAGCGCGCTTTCGTTGAGCGCGGACAGTTCGACGACGTCAAGCGAGGCGGCCGGCACGGGCTTGGTGCCAAGTGCGACGATCTTCTCCGAAGCGCGGTAGACGAACCCTGCCAGCGGCAGGCCGGCAAGCAGGATCAGCACGTTGAACAGGATGTGGGCATTGACGATCTGGTCCGCCGCCGTCGAACCGAGAAAGGCGAAGTGCGGTCTGAAGATCATGACCAGGATCAGCATGACAAGCGAGCCAAGCCCGCGCATCAGGAGATTGCCGATCGGCACGACGCGCACTTCGGGGCTCGACGAGCGGGTCAGCATCGGCGCGATGATCGAGGATCCGAGATTGACGCCGAGGATAAGAACGACGCCGAGTTCAGGCGTGATCAGGCCGCGGCCTGCCAGCGTCGCCATCAACAGCACCGCCGCGATGCTCGACTGGAACAGCCAGGTGATCAGCGCCGCCAGCAGATAGGCGGTGATGGAATCGGTCGAGAAGTAGTTGATGATGACCGGCATGAGCTGGCTGTTGCGCAGCGGCTCAGACGCCTGGCCGATCATCTCCAGCGACAGGATCAAAAGGCCGATGCCGACCAGAATGCGGCCGGTCTGGCGCCAGTCGCGCCGCTCGGTGGCCATGAACATGACCGTGCCGGTGATCAGGCACAGCGGCACCAGCAAGGTGAGGTCGAAGGTAAGCAGCTTGACCACCAGCGCAGAGCCGATCTCGGCGCCGCGCACTGCCAATTGGCCCGCGGCGCCCGAGACGATGCCAGAGCCGGCGAAGGAGCCGACCAGCAGCGTGACGGCTGTGGAACTCTGCAGGGCGATGGCAAGGCCGGTGCCGGCCAGCACCGCCATGATCGGATTGCGCATGGTGGCGCGCAGGCGATGGCGCAGCACATCGCCATAGGCGCGTTCGACGCCGGTCTTCACCATGCGGGTGGCAAACAGCATCAGCGCCACGGCGCCGGCCAGATGCAGAAGGACGACGGACCCGCTCATTTCGCCCCCCGCATGCAAACAGGATGCGCGTCCTGTTTGGCGTGGCGATCAGAAGGGAAAACGAGGGTACGAATCATGTTCATGGCGGTGACTTATAATAACTCGAATATTTTAGCCGGATAATAAAATCTTGTCGATTTCAAGGGCCGTTGCAGCGCGACGGGCGGTGTCGGAAAATGGACGGACGCGCAAATGGTTGCATTGCGGGGCGGGCTCGAAGCAACGGATAGGCAGAGTTAGCAGCGCGACCGGCTCCTGCCTTTGCGATTATGTTCAGCTCTATTGGGTAAATAAAGGAAATCATTACACAATTGTAATGCAGGCGTTCAGCTTCGGTTCATCGGTGGCCCGCTATTCCTCTGGCATCGACAACCAAGGAGACTTCTCTTGAAACGCATTGTCCTTTCCGCACTCGCTTTCTCGATGCTGGCCGCTACGTCGCTCACCGGCCAAGCCGCACCGCTGAATGCACCGAACGCTCCGCAGTCGAATTACAGCCAGGTCGACTGGCAAAAGCCCACCAACAGGGATGTCAAGAAGCGCTTCATCCAGAAGCGCGTCATCCATAAGAAGGTCATCGTGAAGCGCAACAACTGGCGCAACGGCCATAAATATTCAGGCTGGAGACAGCACCAGCCGATCCGCGACTATGGCCGCTACGGCCTGCATCGTCCCGGTCGCGGCCAGGAATGGATCCGCGTCGGCAACGACTATGTGTTGGTCGGTGTGCTCTCCGGCGTCATTTTCGGCGCGCTTGCCGCGCATTAATCGGTCCCCAGGCGGATATTGGAAAGAGGCGGCCCGCAACGGCCGCCTCTTTTGCCTGTGGAAACCGGGTATGGCCCGCATTAAGGGTCGTCGGATTTCGCGGGTATGATTATATAATCGGGAAACGAGTTCCCCGATGCGCTTTCCACCCGCCTTCCTCGACGAGATACGCGACCGCGTGCCGATTTCATCGGTTATCGGCCAGCGCGTCGCGTGGGACAGGAAGAAAACCAACGCGCCGCGCGGCGACTATTGGGCCTGTTGTCCGTTCCACGGCGAGAAGAGCCCATCCTTCCACTGCGAGGATAAAAAGGGCCGCTACCATTGTTTCGGCTGTGCGGTTTCGGGCGATCATTTCAAGTTCCTCACCGAACTCGACGGGATGAGCTTTCCCGAAGCGGTCGAAAAGATCGCCGATATGGCCGGCGTGCCGATGCCGGTTCGCGATGCGCAGGAGGAGCGGCGCGAAAAGGAACGCGCCAGCCTGACCGACGTCATGGAGATGGCGACCGCCTTCTTCCAGGAACGGCTGCAGGGGCCGGAAGGCGCCAAAGCCCGCGCCTATCTCAGAGACCGCGGGCTGACGCCGGCGACGCAGCAATCGTTCCGGCTCGGTTTTGCGCCCGACAGCCGCAATGCGCTGAAGGAGCATCTCGCCGCCAAGGGTGTGCCGAAGGCCGATATCGAGGCTTGCGGACTGGTGCGCCACGGCGACGACATTCCGGTTTCCTATGACTGGTTCCGTGACCGCATCATGTTCCCGATCCCGGATTCCAGGGGGAAGATCATCGCCTTTGGCGGCCGCGCGCTGCAGCCCGATGCGCTGGCCAAATACATGAACTCGCCTGACACCGAGCTCTTCCACAAGGGCAATGTGCTCTATAATTTCGCCCGCGCGCGCAAGGCATTGGCCAAGGGCGGCACGGTCATCGCCGTCGAAGGCTATATGGACGTCATCGCACTGGCGCAGGCCGGCTTCGAGAACGTCGTGGCGCCGCTCGGCACCGCGCTTACCGAGAACCAGCTCGAACTGCTCTGGCGCATGGCGCCGGAGCCGATGCTGTGCTTCGACGGCGACAAGGCCGGGCTGAAGGCAGCGTGGCGGGCCGCCGACATGGCGCTGCCGTCTGTGCAGGCCGGGCGCTCGGCGCGCTTCGCGCTGCTGCCGGAAGGCAAGGATCCCGATGATCTGGTCAAGGCCGAAGGACCGGATGCGTTTCGTCGCGTTCTGGCCGAGGCGCGGCCGCTGGTCGACCTTTTATGGATGCGTGAGACGGCGGGCGGCGTCTTCGATACGCCGGAGCGGCGGGCCGAGCTCGAGAAGACGCTGCGCGAACTGACCAGCCGCATCCGCGACGAAAGCCTGCGCTACCACTACCAGCAGGAGATGCGCGAGCGTGTGCTGAGCTTCTTCGGCTCGCAGCGCGGCACCAGGCAAAATCGGCAAGACTGGAAACAGGGCCAAGGCAAGACGGCCGCGCCCGGCGGGCAGTTCGCCAAGGCCGGCAGCGGCCGCATGGCGATCACCGAAAGCCTCGGCCAGTCGGCTTTGGTCAAACGCGGCGGCGAAGGGATGTCGGTGCGCGAGGCGACGATCATCGTCGCATTGGTCAACCATCCGGCGCTGATCGACGAGAATTTCGCTCATATCGAGTTCCTCGATCTCGCCAACTCCGATCTGAGGCGGCTGCATGGAGCGATTCTCGACGCGATGGCGCACGACATGGCCAATGACCGGCAGGCGGTGATTGCGACGATCGAACGCGCCGGCTGCGCCGAGATCTGGGAGCGGGCCGTCGGGCTGATCCGGCGGATGCGGCAATGGCCGGCGCTGGAGACCGCCGCCCTTGAAGATGCCCGCGATGCTTTCAGCCAGGCGCTGCACTTGCAGCGCAGCGCGCGCACCTTACATAAGGAGCTGAAACAGGCGGAAGCGGCGCTCGCCACCGATCCCACAGACGAAAACTATCGGCATCTGATCGAAATTCAGGCGCAATTTCAGGATGTGCAGGCTACGGAAGCGCTGATCGAAGGGTTTGGCGTCTCCTCGGGCAGGGCTGGGCGAGCTTAGTTGGAAGCGAGTGAATTGAGAAAGCGTCGTTGCGCGTCCAAATGGCGCGTAACGGGCTAAGTCGGGTAATTGATTCGCTTTTTTCATGCGAATCATGCGAGAGGCGCTTGACCTTCTGGCAGATTGGCGGAATCAGGACGATTCGAAACGTTAACCCGAACCCGCGTCACGGGAAAACAAGCGATGTGAGGTACTGGTCACTGGACAGGCAGCCCGCCTGCCACAGATATCAGGGTTAATCTGGACTTAATGCATGTCGCCCAAAAGGGGAAACCCGATTTGGGCAACGACATACACCAAACGAAACGAGTTGATGCAGTTACTGGCCCGGTGAAGCGCGTTTCATAAGCGAGCGCATCCGATTTGACTGGTCCGACAGCTTACGCGGCTTTGAAGTTCGGCCGCTAGGAGAAGATAAAGACTATGGCGACAAAGGAAAAGGAAGAGGTCGAAACCGAACGCGAAGGCGCCACCGATGGCCCTCTGCTCGACCTTTCCGATGATGCTGTCAAGAAGATGATCAAGGCCGCCAAGAAGCGCGGCTATGTCACCATGGACGAGCTGAATTCGGTGCTGCCCTCAGAGGAAGTGACCTCCGAGCAGATCGAGGACACGATGGCGATGCTGTCCGACATGGGCATCAACGTGGTCGAGGACGACGAGCAGGGCGAGGAGCCCGAGGCCACCGACACCGCGGCCGATGCCGAGGAAGACGCCAACGAGTTGGCTGAGCAGACCGGCACCGCGGTCGCCGCCACCACCACCAAGAAAGAACCGACCGATCGCACCGACGATCCGGTGCGCATGTATCTGCGCGAGATGGGCTCGGTGGAGCTTTTGTCGCGCGAGGGCGAAATTGCCATCGCCAAGCGCATCGAGGCCGGCCGCGAGACGATGATCGCGGGTCTGTGCGAAAGCCCGCTGACCTTCCAGGCCATCATCATCTGGCGCGACGAACTCAACGAATCCAAGATCCTGCTGCGCGAGATCATCGATCTCGAAGCCACCTATGCCGGCCCCGAGGCCAAGCAGGCGCCGGTGGTCGAGCGCGTCGAGGAAGCCAAGGTCGAGGACAAGCCGCGCCGTTCGCGCGACGACGAAGACGACATCACCAATGTCGGCGCCGATACGCGTGGGCTGACGGATGACGACGACGAAGACGAGGACGAAGCGAGCCTGTCGCTGGCCGCGATGGAAGCCGAACTCCGCCCGCAGGTGATGGAGACGCTCGACGTTATCGCCGACACCTACAAAAAGCTGCGCAAGCTGCAGGACCAGCAGGTCGAGAACAGGCTCGCCGCTGCGGGCACGCTGTCGCCCAGCCAGGACCGCCGGCTGAAGGAGCTCAAGGACCAGCTGATCAAGGCGGTGAAGTCGCTGTCGCTCAACACGGCGCGCATCGAGGCGCTGGTCGAGCAGCTCTACGACATCAACAAGCGCCTGGTGCAGAACGAAGGCAAGCTGCTCAGGCTGGCCGAAAGCTACGGCGTGCGCCGCGAAGAGTTCCTGAAGGAATATCAGGGTTCCGAGCTCGACCCGAACTGGACGCGCTCGATCGGCAATCTGACATCGCGCGGCTGGAAGGAATTCACCAAGAACGAGAAGGATGCGATCAAGGACCTGCGCGCCGAGATCCAGAACCTCGCCACCGAAACGGCGATCTCGATCCTGGAATTCCGCAAGATCGTCAATCAGGTGCAGAAGGGCGAGCGCGAAGCGGCGATCGCCAAGAAGGAAATGGTCGAGGCCAACCTGCGCCTCGTCATCTCCATCGCCAAGAAGTACACCAATCGCGGCCTGCAGTTCCTCGACCTGATCCAGGAAGGCAATATCGGCCTGATGAAGGCGGTCGATAAGTTCGAATACCGCCGCGGCTACAAGTTCTCGACCTACGCGACATGGTGGATCCGACAGGCGATCACGCGTTCGATCGCCGATCAGGCGCGTACCATCCGCATTCCGGTGCACATGATCGAGACGATCAACAAGATCGTGCGCACCTCGCGCCAGATGCTGCACGAGATCGGCCGCGAGCCGACGCCGGAAGAACTGGCCGAAAAGCTTGCCATGCCGCTCGAAAAGGTGCGCAAGGTCTTGAAGATCGCCAAGGAGCCGATCTCGCTCGAAACGCCGGTCGGCGACGAGGAGGATTCGCATCTGGGCGATTTCATCGAGGACAAGATGGCGATCCTGCCGATCGACGCGGCGATCCAGGCCAATCTGCGCGAGACCACCACGCGCGTGCTGGCCTCGCTGACGCCGCGCGAGGAGCGCGTGCTCAGAATGCGCTTCGGTATCGGCATGAACACCGACCACACGCTGGAAGAAGTCGGCCAGCAGTTCTCTGTTACCCGCGAGCGCATTCGTCAGATCGAAGCCAAGGCGCTGCGCAAGCTCAAGCACCCGAGCAGGTCGCGCAAGCTGCGCAGCTTCCTGGATAGCTGAGACTTACCGATGCAAAGAGTTCAAGGGCGCCGATGGCGCCCTTTTTTGTTGCGGGACGCACTCTTGCGCTGCAGGCCCTTCAGGAGGATAATTTCCGTGTCGGATGCATTTTCTGGGCGACAACCCGGATGCCCGCCCCGGCGAAGCCGCCGTGCTCCGTGGCCCCGGAGGGAGGTGTGCCATGACAAGCTACATCGTGCTGATGAACTGGACGGAGCAGGGTGCCAGGAACGTACGCGAGTCACCGAAGCGGCTCGACGCCGCCAGGAAGCAACTGGGAGACATGGGCGGATCGTTCAAGGCGTTCTACCTGACCATGGGCGAATACGATATGGTGGCTGTGGTCGAAGCCCCCGACGACGCGGTGCTGGCGCGCTTCTCGCTGATGCTGGCGGCAGCGGGCAATGTCAGGACGCGGACGCTGAAGGCCTTTCCCGAATTAGCCTACCGCGAGATCATCACCTCGCTCGGGTGAAGGAATCGGCAGGGTTTCTCGAAGTCGCTGGTTGGTGCCGGCCTGGTGGCGCTTTGCCGCAAGACGGGGCGCTTCGCCGTGATAGAATGCGGCCGGGGAGATCGCGATGAAGAAGGTTTCGATATTGGTCGCCAGCTTTGCCGCTTTGTCGTCGCTGCCGTTTTCCGTCGGCGCCAGTGCGCAAAAACCGGTCGGCATGGCCAATCCGGCATCAGTCCATTGTGGCGAGATCGGCGGGCGCCTGGTGATCAGGAAGGACAAGGCCGGTAATGAATATGGATTCTGCGGCTTGCCCAATGGACGCCTTTGCGAGGAGTGGGCGCTGTTTCGCGACAACAAGTGCATCGGGCCAAAGGCGGCCATGCGCCGCAAGTGACACACTTGCCATGATAGGGTGAGGTCATGTCCGAACCGCATTCCCATTCGCATCTGTGGCCCGGCGTGCCACTCGCGCTTGGCTCGGCCGTCCTGTTCGGGGCGACGCCGCCGCTCAGCAAGCTGCTGCTCAATGGCGTCAATCCCTTCATGCTGGCCGGGCTGCTCTATCTCGGTGCCGGTCTCGGGCTGGCTCTGTACCGCCTGCTTCGGGGCAGGCAGGCCGCGGCCGGGGAGGCGCAACTGACCGCTGGGGATATTCCCTGGCTGGCGCTGGCGATCGGCATGGGCGGCATCATCGCGCCGGTGCTGCTGATGTTCGGCTTGACCCTCAACACGGCGTCCAGTTCGGCGCTGCTGCTCAACCTGGAAGGGCTGGCGACGATGGCGATCGCCTGGCTCGTCTATCGCGAGAATGTCGACCGGCGCCTGCTTTTCGGCGCGTTCGCCATTCTGGCGGGCGCCGTTCTTCTGTCGTGGCAAGGTGAGGGCGTCGCCTTCAACCGTGGCGCCCTGCTGGTGGCGGGGGCTTGTCTGGCCTGGGGGATCGACAACAATTTCACGCGCAGGATCTCCGCCACCGACCCGGTGGTGATCGCCATGCTCAAAGGGCTGGTGGCGGGTGTCGTCAATGTCGGGCTGGCGCTTGCCGGCGGTGCTTTGTTTCCCCCGGGGTCGGTCATTGCAGCGACCGCGGCAGTCGGTTTCTTCGGCATTGGGGTCAGCCTGGTGATGTTCATCGTGGCGCTGCGTCATCTGGGTACCGCCCGGACAGGGGCCTATTACTCGCTCGCTCCCTTCATCGGCGCGCTGCTGGCAATCGCCATCCTGGGTGACGCCGTCACGCTCAAGCTTGCGGCCGCCGGACTTCTGATGGGTGTTGGCCTGTGGCTGCATCTGTCGGAGCGCCATGAGCATGAGCACGACCATGAGGAACTGGAGCATGAGCACAGCCATGTGCATGACGAGCACCACCAGCACCATCATGACGGGCCGGTGAGCGAGCCGCATTCGCATTGGCACCGGCATGCCCCAATGCGACACCGGCATCCGCATTATCCCGACCTGCACCACAGGCATGGCCACGGATAAATGCTGACCGTCTGGTACAACACGCGCTGCCCGGTCTGCGATGCCGGTATCAGCAGGCAGAAGCGGCGGCTGATCGAAGCGGTCAAGGCCGGGCGGATCGAGTTCCGAGACATCAATTTTGAACCGGCAGCGCTTGCCGGACATGGCGCGTCGCTTGAGGATATCCGCCGCCGGCTGCACGCCACCGACGCGGCGGGCAGGCTGCTGGTCGGCGCCGACGTTGCCATCGCCGTGTGGAAGGTCACGCCGGGCGAGGGCTGGCTGGCGATGGTGTTCGGCAATCCGGTTGTCTTGCCGCTGACACGCTTTGCCTATGATCGTTTCGCCGACCTTCTCTATGCCTGGAACCGGCGCAAGGGTCGCTGGTAGCGCTTCGTGATTAATGACCAGAAGCGCAAAAGTCCGGAGGACATCTCCGGACCTTTTTTCGTGCGAGTTATCGGCTGGCCGGCTCGCAGAGCGCGCCGACGATGCGGCGTACCACCGGCAGCACCAGCAGCAGCGTCGGAAACGCCACCAGCCAGGACAGCCCCCAGGCGGTCAGCCAGATGGACGGCAGCTCGGGGTGGAAGCCAAGGCTTTTCAACGTCGAGATGAACGAGACGATGAAGGTCATCAACAGCGACAGCACCAGCGGGCTAAGAACAGCGGCATAGCGCGCAGGCAGCTTCCTGCGCTGTTGTCTTGCAGTCATTTTGAGAGTTCCCTGAAGTATCCGGTCCGTCGCTTTTGGCATCCATTCGCCGGTGACCGGCAAAATTGCCCGGAAAGACCGGGGTTGGATGCGTTGCTTGACGTCAGACGCTTACGGAGCAGCCGAGGCGCTCGCGGGCCTTCTAGAGCGATTCCTATTTTGAGAGAATCGTAGGATTCCCAAAGCCGGATGTTTGTGATTCAAGATGCTGGCTGGATTGGAGGCC